>NZ_BAAALD010000027.1:0-21462 GCF_039528095.1 Kitasatospora arboriphila | reverse complement strand
TGCGCGGGCGGCCCGGGGGGCCTGCGGCGGCGGGGCGCTGGTGCGGTCGGTCCGGGATCAGCCGGTGACGACGACAGCGGCGGCCAGCTTCGACAGCGGCTCGCCCAGGGAGTTCACCGCGTCCGAGAACGCCTTGCGCTCCGGCTCGGTGATCTTGTCGTAGGAGGTGTAGGCCTCGCCCTGCTTGTACTTGCCGAGCAGCACCTTGATCGCGGCGAACTCGGTGTCCAGGGTCTTGGCCAGCGCGGCGTCCTTCTCGGAGGCGACCGGCTTCAGCAGCTCGTAGGCCTTCTCGGCACCGTCGACGTTGGCGGCGAAGTCCGACAGGTCGGTGTGGGAGTAGCGGTCCTCCTCACCGGTGATCTTGTTCTTGGAGACCTCGTCCAGCAGCTCCTTGGCGCCGTTGGCCATCGAGGTCGGGGTGATCTCGGCCTTGGCGATGCGGGACTGCCAGTCCTTCAGGTCGGTGACCAGCTGGTCGGCGAGCTTCTTGTCGTCGTCCGTGATCTTGCCGTCGGCCCAGAGCGACTTCTCGATCTTGTGCCAGCCCGTCCACTGCTGGCCGGCCTCCAGGCCGTCCTCGCGGGTGTCGGTCTTCGGGTCGATGTCGCCGAAGCTCTCGGCGATCGGCTCGGTGCGCTCCCAGCCCACCCGGGAGGCGGCGAACAGCGACTTGGCCTTCTCGGTGTCGCCGGCCTTGACGGCCTCGGCGAACTGGGTCACCACCGGGATGGTGGCGTCGGCCTGCTCCTGCGCGTACTTCCGGTAGGCCTCGACGGCGGCGGCCAGGCGCGGGTCGGCCTTGGCGGCCGGCGCGGCACCGCCGGTGACGGTGATCTTCTGGCGGATGCCGTCGCCGGTCATGCCCGGCTTGCAGGCGATCTCGTACTCGCCGGCCTTGATCTCCGCGTGGATGCTCACGGTGGTGCCCGGGCCGATGTTCTCGCGCTCGGTGACGATCTTGTCGCCGGCGGCGTAGACGTAGACCTCGGTGGACTTCGAGCCCTTGTTCTGGACGGAGAGCTCGACCGCGCCGGCCGGGAAGCTCGTCTTCGCGACCTCGCACGCGGAGTCGGAGGCGGTCACCTTCACCGCGTCCGCGGAGGCGGCGTCGTCCTTCTTGGAGCAGCCGGCCAGGGCTGCGCCGGCCACGGCGATGGTCAGGAGCGTCGCTGCGGTGGAGCGGCGGGCGGGCATGGCGTACTCCGAGGGTGCTGGTCGGTATTCCGGCACCCAGGACAGTAAGGGAAGCAAGCCTAACCTAACAACCTTTCGAACCGTCAGACGACGCCATCGAATCCCAGCCGCGACCTCGGCACATCACGGCCCGTCGGCGCCCGGGCGGCGGCCCGCCCGCCCCTCCGGAACCCGCCCCGCGGGCACGGCAGAAGGATCGTTCGTCCACCCCTCGGTCGGCGGTGGCGCCGGGCCCGCCCGGCCCGCCGGCACCGCCGCCACCACCCCGGGGTTACCAAGGTCATACGCCGGCCACGCGGCGCCCGCCGCGTACGCTCGGACCGAGGAGGCCGCCGATGGACAGTCAGGACTGGGACGAGCGCTACCGCGCCACCGAGCAGCTCTGGGGCGTCGAGCCCAACCGCTGGGTCGTCCGCGAGTGCGAGGAGCTGCCGGCCGGCCGCGCCCTCGACCTCGCCGCCGGCGAAGGACGCAACAGCATCTGGCTCGCCGAACGCGGCTGGCGGGCCACCGCCGTCGACTTCTCCGCCGTCGCCCTCGACCGCGGCCGCGCCCTCGCCGCCACCCGCCCGGCCGGCACCGCCGACCGGATCGACTGGGTGCACGCCGACGTCCTCGCGCACACCGCCGAACCGGCCGGGTACGACCTCGCCCTGGTCGCCTACCTGCAGCTCCCGGCCGCCGACCGCCGCACCGCGCTGCGCCGGGCCGCCGAGGCCCTCGCCCCCGGCGGCACCCTGCTCGTCGTCGGTCACGACAGCCTCAACCTCACCGAGGGCACCGGCGGACCGCAGGACCCGCGGGTGCTCTTCACCCCCGACGACGTCCTCGACGACCTCGCCGGCACCGGCCTGGAGAGCGTCCGCGCCGAACGGGTGCGCCGCACCGTGGCCGCCCCCGACGGCCACGGCACGGCGGGCGAGGCGATCGACGCCCTGGTCCGGCTGCACCGCCCCCGGCCCCGGTAGCCCGCCCCGGACGGCTCAGCGCGGCCGGGACCTGGCCTTCCGCGGCGAGGCCTCCAGCGCCTGCAGC
This sequence comes from Kitasatospora arboriphila, assembly GCF_039528095.1. NCBI lineage: Bacteria > Bacillati > Actinomycetota > Actinomycetes > Kitasatosporales > Streptomycetaceae > Kitasatospora > Kitasatospora arboriphila. The sequence goes on along the minus strand of NZ_BAAALD010000027.1, from coordinate 19,230 downwards.
CCGCCGGCCCGGAACCGGTCCCGCCAGGCGGCCACCAGCTGCGCCGAGTGCCCGAGCCGTCCGGCCGCCTCCTCCGCGGAGGCGTGCTCGCAGGCCAGCACGATCCGGGCGCGCAGCGCGAGTCCGCGGTCCGGCGCGTTCGGCGAGGCCCAGGAGTGCAGCACCGCCCGGTCCGGGTCGGCGATCCGGTTCGCGCCGCCCGAGGGTCGCGGCCGGCCCTCGGCGGGCAGGATCGCCTGGCTGTCGGCGTACCGCAGTTCGGCCTGCTCGTCGGCGATCCGGAAGACCGTGCCGATCAGCGGGCGTCCGTGCTGGTCGGCGATGGTGCGCCGGACTTCCAGGCCGCCGGGCGAGGCGTGCTCCGCGGTGCCGCGGGCCAGCTGCACGCTGTCGGCGGCGCGGAGCCTGAGGCCGGCGGCGGCCGCCCAGCCGTACAGCTCGGTGAGGTCCGCCTCGCGGCCGCTCTCCGGCTCCTCGCCGAGCGCCCACGCGGCCCGCCCGAGTCCGGGCAGCAGCACCGTCAGCACCGGGGCGAACCAGGAGCCGGCCGACTGGAGCGTCCGCCCGTCCGTGTCCCGCAGCCGGTGGTCGTAGGCGAGCGCGGCACGCCGGGGCGGCAGTTCCAGCGCCGCCGCCACCCACGGGTCCGGCGGTCGGCGCAGCAGCCGTCCGTGCCCGGCGGCCGAGCGGGCCGGGCGGAGGAAGGAGCCGGGGAAGGCGTGGGCCGGTGCCGGGCCGGGCGAGGGCCGGGCCGGCCGTCCCTCCCGCGCCGCGAGCACGTAGGTGCCCAGGTGGTCGCCGGCCACGAAGCCCTGGGCCCGCAGGTGCTGCAGGGCGGCCCGCACCGTCTGCCGGTTCACTCCGTACGTGGTGGCGAGCTGCCGTTCCGAGGGCAGGTTCTGCCCCACCGGGAACCGGCCCCGCCCGATGTCCTCCCCCAGGTCGCGCGCGATGTCCAGGTACGCCGGTGCGCGGCGTTCCGTCCGTTGTCCAGGCATGCCGAGGAGACCCCCACTGGTCGTATCCGTAGCGCTACCTCATGACTGTGCACCGTCAGCATAGGGCACTGGTCTGGACCATTGGTCTGTTGCGGGTGAATCTTCGGTGCAGGCCCCGGTGTTGTCGGTCGCCCGTGGTCCCCGTCGAGGCGGGTACGGCCGAACGGGCGATATTCCACCGCGCATTGGCCCAGCCGCTGTCGCGGGGCCGGTGATTGGCTCGCAGACTCGGAGTCCGGGGGTGAGATCGAGTGAGAGGCTGTCCAGTGAAGCTCGTCGTACGTCAGCTTGTCGTCGCCGCCACGGCGGCCTCCGTCGGTCTGGGCATGGCCGCCTGCGGAAGCGCGAAGCAGTCCACCAGCTCCGGCGCGTCCGGCGCCGCCTCCGGTGGCACCGTCAAGGTCGGCCTGCTCCTCCCGGAGTCCAAGACCACCCGCTACGAGCAGTTCGACCGTCCGCTGCTCGAGGCGAACATCAAGAAGCTCGTCCCCGGCGCGCAGATCGACTACTACAACGCCAACCAGGACGCCACGCTCCAGCAGACGCAGGTCGACACCGCCCTCACCAAGGGCAACAAGATCCTCGTCCTGGACGCCGTCGACTCCAAGTCCATCCAGGCGTCCGTGCAGAAGGCCCACGACGCCGGCGTGAAGGTGCTCGCGTACGACCGCCTCGCGCAGGGCCCGGTCGACGCCTACGTCTCCTTCGACAACTTCAAGGTCGGCCAGCTCCAGGGCCAGGGCCTGGTGGACGCGGTCGGTGCGAACGCCAGCAAGGGCTCGATCATCATGATCAACGGCTCGCCGACCGACCCGAACGCGGGTCAGTTCAAGGCCGGTGCGCACAGCGTGATCGACGGCAAGCTCACGGTCGGCAAGGAGTACGACACCCCGAACTGGGACCCGAACACGGCCAACCAGGAGACCGCCGCCGCGATCACCGCCATCGGCGGGCCCAACGTCGTGGGCATCTACTCCGCCAACGACGGCATGGCCGCCGGTGCCGCCACCGCCATGAAGGCGGCCGGCATCAGCGTCCCGCTGACCGGCCAGGACGCCCAGCTCGACGGTATCCAGCGCATCGTCGCAGGCACCCAGACGATGACGATCTACAAGCCGTACGAGCCCGAGGCCGAGGCCAGCGCCAGGATCGTCGCGGCCTGGGCCAACGGCACCTCGCTCACCCCGAGCGACGTCCCGACCACCGCGACCAGCGGCAGCGGCCAGAAGGTCCCGGCCAACCTGATCACCCCGATCGTGGTCACCAAGTCCAACATCAAGGACACCGTGGTCAAGGACGGCCTCTACACCGTCGAGCAGATCTGCACTCCCACCTACGCCGAGGCCTGCAAGGCCGCCGGTCTCCAGTGACGCGGCATTCCCACCCGTCCGACCGACAAGGGAGCTGATATCCGTGGAAGGCCCACCCGTCCTGGCGTTGCGCGGGGTCTCGAAGCGGTTCGGCGCCGTCCAGGCGCTCACCGACGTGGAGTTGGAGGTGCCCGCAGGCGAGGTCGTCGCCCTCGTCGGCGACAACGGCGCCGGCAAGTCCACCCTGGTCAAGGCGGTCGCCGGGGTGTACGTCCCGGACGACGGCGTGATCGAGTGGCAGGGCAAGGCCACCAGCATCCACCGGCCGCAGGACTCCCAGCACCTCGGCATCGCGACCGTCTACCAGGACCTCGCGCTCTGCGACAACCTGGACGTGGTGGGCAACCTCTTCCTCGGCCGGGAGATCCGCAAGTTCGGCGTCCTGGACGAGGTCGCCATGGAGAAGCGCTCCCGCGAACTGCTCAGCACGCTCTCCATCCGGATCCCCAGCGTGCGCATCCCGATCGCCTCGCTCTCCGGCGGCCAGCGCCAGACCGTCGCGATCGCCCGCGCCCTGGTCGGCGACCCCAAGGTCGTCATTCTGGACGAACCGACCGCCGCGCTCGGCGTCGAACAGACCGCGCAGGTCCTCGACCTGGTCGAGCGCCTGCGCGAGCGCGGCCTCGGGGTCATCCTGATCAGCCACAACATGGCCGACGTGATGGCGGTCTCCGACAAGGTCGCCGTGCTGCGGCTCGGCCGCAACAACGGCGTCTTCGACCGCCGGGCCACCAGCCAGGAGGAGATCATCTCCGCCATCACCGGTGCCACCGACAACGCCGTGACCCGGCGCAAGGCTCGCGGACAGGAGGGACAGCAGTGACCGACGATCCCACCGGCGGGCCCGGCCAGGAGCCCGGACGCGAACCCGGACGGGTCCCGCTGCCCGAGGACAGCATGCCGAAGGGCGGCGTCAACGCCCCGGTCGACGTCGCGGCCGCCGCCACCCCGGCGGTGGACCCGCGCCTGATCGTCCGCCAGCAGGGCCTGAAGGGCTACGTCCAGGAGTTCCGCCGCCGCGTCAGCAGCGGCGAACTCGGGTCACTGCCCGTCATCGTCGCCCTCATCGTGATCTGGGTGGTCTTCGGCAGTCTGAACTCCAGCTTCCTGTCCGCCCAGAACCTCTCCAACCTCTCCCAGCAGATCGTCGGCACGGGCATGATCGCCCTCGGCGTCGTCTTCGTGCTGCTGCTAGGCGAGATCGACCTCTCCGTCGGCTCGGTGTCCGGCCTGTGTGCCGCGATCTACGCCGTCATGAGCGTCACCCACGGCGTCAACCAATGGGTCGCCCTGGTGTGCGCGCTCGTGGGCGGCGCGGTGGTCGGCCTGATCCAGGGCGTCTTCTTCGCCAAGATCGGAGTGCCGGCGTTCGTCGTCACCCTGGCCGGCAACCTCTTCTGGAACGGCCTCATGCTGCAGATCCTCGGCAGCCAGGGCACCATCAACCTCCCCGGCGACGACATCGTCTCCAAGCTGTACACCACCATCTACGGCGCGCAGATCGCGGCGTACGGTACGGCCGCGGTCGGCGTCGTGCTCTTCCTCGCCTCACAGCTCCTCGACGCGAGACGCCGACAGGCTGCCGGGGTGCCCTTCCGGGCGCCCCTGGACATCGCCGTGCGCACGATCCTCCTCACCATCGTGGCGTTCCTGGCGGCGTACACCCTGAACCAGTACAAGGGCCTCCCGCTCGCGCTGCTGATCTTCCTGATCTTCATCGTGGTACTGGACTTCGTGCTCCGCCGCACGACCTACGGGCGGCAGATCTTCGCACTCGGCGGCAACATCGAGGGCGCCCGGCGCGCCGGCATCAACGTGTCGTGGACCCGGATCTCGGTCTTCATGATCACCTCGACGATGGCCGCGGTCGGCGGTCTGTTCCTGGCCGCGCAGATCCAGTCGGCCAGCCAGACCTCCGGCAGCGGCAACCTGCTGATGAACTCGATCGCCGCGGCGGTCATCGGCGGCACCAGCCTCTTCGGCGGCCGGGGCTCGACCTGGTCGGCCCTGCTCGGTGCCCTGGTCATCGGCTCGATCCTGTCCGGCATGAACATCCAGGGCCTCAGCAACGCCCTGCAGTTCATGATCACCGGTGCGGTGCTGCTGGCCGCGGTCGTCATCGACTCGCTGGCCCGCCGCACCCAGCGGGCGGCCGGCCGGGCCTGACGCCGGGCGGCCTCACGGCCCCTCCCACCGTGTCCACCGGCGGACGCGGCGGGGAGGGGCCGTTCGCGTGCCGGGTCAGGACGGCCGTGCTGCGGCGGCCGTGGAGGTCCCGGCGGCCGTGGTGGTCGCGGCGGCGTCGGAGGTGCCGGGGTGCTCGGCGGCGTCGAGGTGCTTGTAGAAGAAGGTGCTCGGGCGGAGCGTGCCGGCGGGATCGGCCGCGTAGCCGGGGACGGTGCCGAGGGCCGTCCAGCCGGACGAGCGGTAGAGCAGTTCGGCGTCGCTGTCGGTCTCGGTGTCGAGCAGCAGCAGGGTACGGCCGCGCTCGGCGGCGGCCCGCTCGGCGAGCGCCAGCAGGGTGCGGCCGAGCCCGCGGCGGCGGGCGGTGCTGTGCACCAGCAGCTTGCCGATCTCGGCTCGGTGGGCGCCGTTCGGGTACTGCTCCAGGGCGAGGCTGACCGTACCCAGCGGGGCGCCGGCCGGGCCGGCGGGCGGCACCGACAGGGCGCCGGCGGCGACCGCGTCGACCCGGGCACGCCACCACGCCGTCGCGGCCTCATCGGTCAGATCGGCCGGGAAGCCGACCGAGGCGCCGGCGCGGACGGCGTCGATCAGCAGCCCCGCCAGGGCGGGGGCGGCGGCGTCCAGGGCCTCCGCGGTGAGGAGCCCGGTGCTGTCGTGACCGGCGCTGTGGTGATCGGTGCTCCTGTGATCGGTGGGCTTGTGATCGGTGGTCGGTGGCACGGGTTCCTCCGGTCGGGGGCGGGCGGTCAGGGGAGGACGAGGGCCAGCACGTAGCGGGCCGGGTCCGGGCCCGGGCTGTGGAAGGCGGTGCGGCCCCAGAGCCGGAAGCGCAGGCAGTCCCCGGCCGCGAGGTGGTGCGTCCGCTCCTGGACGGTGAGGTCGAGCCGGCCGGAGAGCAGCCAGAGGTGCTGCTCCAGGCCCGGCACCGACGGGCCGTCGTAGTCGACCGAGGCGCCGACCGGCAGGGTGCCCTCGACCAGCTCGCCGCGCAGGCCGGCCAGCGGCGGCGACACCGAGCGACGGACGAAGCCGGAGGCCGGATCCGTCCAGACCGGCTGCTCGGCCGCCCGGACCAGGCCGCTGCCGTTCTCCTCGACCTCGGCGAGCAGCTGCGACATGGTGCGCCCGTACGCCCGGCAGAGCCGGCCGAGGAGTGCCGCGGTCGGGCTGATCTCGGCCCGCTCCAGCCGGGAGAGGGTGGAGCGGCTGACGTCGGCGCGCAGCGCGAGGTCGTCCAGCGACCAGCCGTGAGCGGTGCGGAGCTCGGCGAGGCGGGCCGCGAGCCGGAGGTCCAGCGGATCGTCGGATCTCATATCCGGGATCTTATCCCATATCTGGGAGCATCCTCCAGCTCGGGCCGCTCGGGCGGCGCCGACCTATCGTTGAGGGGCGTGCCTTCGGGACGAGGAGCGAGCGATGGAACCGGACAGCGGGCAGTTGACCGTCGCGGTGCGGCGTTCCGCGCATGCCGTGGTCGTCCGCCCCGAGGGCGAACTCGACCGGGACGGCGAGGCGCCGCTGCGCGACGCCCTGGAGAAGGCCGTCGCCGCCGCGCCCGGACTCCTCGTGGTGGACTGCGCCGGACTCACCTTCTGCGACTCGGCCGGCCTCGACCTGATCCTCGGCGCGCGGGAGGTGGTCGAGACGGCCGGCGGCGCCCTGGTGCTCGCCGAACCCGGCGCCGCGCTCTCCGGGCTGCTGGAGATCGCCGGCGCGGAGGAGGTGCTGCGGGTCTACGGCACGCTCGCCGAGGCCCTCGCCGCCGGCGAGCACTGAGCGCCTCCCCGGCGGATCGAGCGGGCGGGGCGGCGCTAGGCTCGTGCCGTGAGTGACGACATGTCGGCGGAGCCCGGGCCGGCCGCCGTGCCGCGCTTCGAGCGCGGTACGGACGGACCCAAGGTGATCGTCGCCGGTGCGGACGGATCCGACGCCTCCTGGCGCGCGGTCGCCTACGCGGCCGGTCTCGCACGGCGGCAGAACGCCCTGCTCGCGGTGGTCTTCGTCCAACCCGTGCTCGGTGCGGCCGCCGCGCTCGGCCTGCCCGTCGCCGAGGCCACCGCCGCCGTCGCGGAGCACCTCCTCAGCGAGATCCGGCTGGGGGTCGAGCGGCTGCGCGGCATCCACGAGATGCGCTGGCAGTTCGTCACCTTCCCCGGGGACCCGTACTCCGGGCTGGTGCGGGCCGCCGACGAACTCAAGGCGGACGCGGTGGTGGTGGGCGCCTCCGAGCAGGCCGGGCACCGGATCATCGGCTCGGTGGCCGTCCGCCTGGTGAAGGCCGGCCGCTGGCCGGTCACCGTGGTGCCGTAGAGCGGGTCTTGGTGGGGAGCACCGCAAGGGGCGGGGGTGCTGCGCAGTCCGGGAGGGGTGCTCCTGACGAATCCGGCGCTCCCCCGGTCCGGACGGTGGCCCGCATCCGAATCGCGCAGTTCCGCCCCGAGCCTTCGGCCGGGAGGTGCCCCCGGCGCCCCTGATGGTGCGCCCGTCCGGTGCGCTTGCCTAGGCGTTGCGGCGGACCTTGAGGGCCCAGAGGACGAGTGGGACCTGGAGGGGGAGGCGGGCCGCTGCGGCCTCGCGCCAGGGTGAGGGGCGGTGGCGCCAGTCGTACGCCATCTTGACGTTGGCCGGGAAGACGGCCGCGAACAGGCCCGCCGCGGCCAGGGCCCCGGCGGCGCGGGTGCGCGGGGCCAGGACGGCCGCGCCGACCGCGAGTTCGGCCACGCCGCTGGCGTAGGTCCAGGCGCGGGGCGAGCCCGGCAGGGAGCGGGGGACGATCGCGTCGAACTGCCGCGGGGCCGCGAAGTGCGCCACCCCGGCGCCGACCAGCAGACCGCCGAGGGCGCGCGCGGAGAGGGATCGGACGGGCATGCGCGGGACCTCCGGCGAGCGGGAGACTGTTGTTACCCGACAGTAGCGTCCGGGGGCCGAAGCCGGAAGACGCGCCGGGCCGGAACGTCGGCCGCGCCCGCCCGCCCCGCCCTGGCAGACTGCGGCCGTGGAGCTCCTCCTGGTGTCCGACACCCACGTGCCCGCCCGCGCCCGCGGCCTGCCCGGCGAACTGCTGGAGCGGATCGCCGCCGCCGACGTCGTGGTGCACGCCGGGGACTGGACGGACACCGCCACCCTGGACCTGTTCGAGGAGCGCGCCGCCCGCCTGGTCGCCGTGCACGGCAACAACGACGGACCGGAACTGCGCGCCCGGCTGCCCGGGACCGCCCGCGCCGAACTGGACGGGCTGCGGCTCGGCGTCGTCCACGAGACCGGCCCCGCCCGCGGGCGCGAGGAGCGCTGCGCCGCGCTGCACCCCGGCCTGGACGTGCTGGTCTTCGGCCACAGCCACATCCCCTGGGACACCACCGCCGAGGGCGGGATGCGCCTGCTCAACCCCGGCTCGCCGACCGACCGGCGCCGGCAGCCGTACTGCACCTACATGACCGCCCGCATCGAGGCGGGCAGCCTGGTCGGGGTGGAACTGCACCGGCTGCCGCCGCGGCACTGAGACGCCCCGCCGGCGCCCGCGGGAGTCGCGGGCACCGACGGGGCGTGTGGAAGGGGCGTGCGGTGGGCGGGGTGTGCGACCGGGTCAGCCGACGAAGCCGAGGGCGGCGACCGCGCCGATCGCGCCGAGTCCCATGAAGACCGGCATCAGGACCTTGATCTCCACCCAGCTGCCGGCCCGGAAGCGCATCGCCTTCGGCGGGCCGATCGGGTACCAGCGCTTGCGGCCGATCGGGATCGGCCACAGCACCGGGCAGCCGGAGACGGTCAGCGCGTCGCCCAGGCAGTGCACCAGGGCGCCCAGCGCCACCGGCAGGCCGATCCACAGGTAGTCCTGGCCGGGCTGGTCGAACAGCCAGTTCGCGCCGTTGCCCGGCTTGTCGAGCACGCTGGCGAGCGTCCAGGCGCTGGTCGCGCCGAGCAGCCAGACCAGGATGTCGCTGGACATCCGGGCCTGCCGCCACAGCAGCCCCTCGACGGCCAGCACCATGTGGATGAAGAGCACCACCAGGACGCCCCAGCGGTCGCCGTACGCCGAGAACAGCGAGGCCACCACGCCGGACAGCGCGGCCCAGAGCCAGGTGTGGGTGAGGGTGCGGTGGCCGCCGTTGCGGCGCGGGTCGCCCTTGCCGCGGGTCGCCTTGTAGGTGGCGGCACCGATCTTGTCGATGACCTCGCACAGGCCGCGCGACAGCGGACCGAAGGCGCGGGAGACGGTGGCCGCCTTGTGGTCGAGGTCGGGGGCGAGCGCGGCGCCCGCCGAGATCAGCGCACCCGCCAGCAGGACGGGCCAGGGCATGGGCCGGTCCAGCGCGTACGCGGCCGCTCCTGCGGCCAGCCAGGCCGCCGCTCCGGAGAGCGCGTGTGCCGGTCCCATCATGGTGCTTCCCACCCCATCGCCGCGGTACGGGCGCCGTTGCGCGCCCCTGGTAGGGGCGCAGCATAGCCGAGCCGATCAAGGGCCTGACCGGGGGCCCTGACCGCCGGTCACCGGGCCCGCCGGGGCGGCCGTTCGGGCCGGGAGCTCCGTGTGCGGACGGTCGGCCGGGCCCGCCTCAGTCCCGCTCGGCGAGCCACTCCCGGGCGTCGGCGACGGCCGTCCTGACCCGGTGGTCCTGGTCGTCGGCGAGGCCGTCGACCAGGTCGGCCCGGCCGGGGGAGGACCAGTCCCAGACCGTGCGGACGAGCGCGGCGCGGACCCGCGCATCGGGGTGGGCCGCGAGCCGGGCGAGTTCCGCCACCGGGCCCTTGCGGCGCCGTCGCCGCCCGAACCAGTGCAGCAGGTCGAGCAGGACCTCCGGATCGCCCGGGTCGCCCGCGGCCGCCGGGCGCTCCAGCAGGACGCGGGTCGGCGGGGGCGGTCCGTCCAGCGGGTGGGGGAGCCGCTCGCGCAGCCGCCGGCCGCCGTACTCGCCGCGGACCCGGCAGCCGTCGCACTGGCAGGGCCGGCGGCCGTGCGACGCCGGGAAGTACCGCCAGCCGGCCACCTGCGGAGGGCGGCGCAGCCGGTGCACCTCGCCCGCGGCGACCGACCGGGGGAGGAACACCTCCCAGCCGCGCGGGTCCTCCATCGCGGCCAGCTGCCCGGCGGCCTCGGCCGCCGGCACCTGCCGGCCGGGCCTGCCGTAGTGGCGGACCGTCACCGGTTCGGCGTCGTCCAGCCGGAAGTGCACCGCGACCAGGCCGCCGCGGGTGCCGAAGCGGGCGAGCTCGCGCACCCACTGGTGGGTCAGGGTGTACGAGGGCAGCACCGGGAAGCAGTGGACGCCGCGCTCGCCGCGGCCCGCCGCCCGGATGCCCGAGCGGCGGATCCGCGGCGCGTTGGCCGCCGAGGTGAGGTGGACGAAGATCGGCACGGACGCAGGCTAGCGCCCGGCACCGTCAGCCGGGGAGCGGGTTTCCCGTCCGTGCCCGGGACCGGCCGGGGGCGGGACGGCGCGGAGCCGCGCCGCGAGGTCCGGGTGGCTCGCCCAGAACCCGGGGCTTCGGCCCGCCACGGCGTGGTGGAGGTCTCCGGGGTACAGGCCTCCCTCCGTCGCCGGGTCCGCCTCCAGCAGGTCGAGCGCCACCGGCACCAGGTGGGGCAGGCCGACGTCCTGGCCGATCAGCAGGCGCAGGCCCTCCGCACCGAGTTCGCCCAGCGGCACCCGGCGCAGCGCGTGGGCGGTGGCCACCAGCCGGGTGGCACCGGGGCCGGGCGGCGGCCAGGCGCCCTCCAGTTCGTCGAGAGAGCGCCCGGGAGGGGCCGGTTCAGCAGTCACAGCCGCAGTCGCAACAGTCGCAGCCGTCACAGCAGTCGCACCCGTCGCAGCAGTCGCAGTCACAGCCGCTGCAGTCGCAATTGCCGCAGTCGCAGTCGCAGTTGCGCTGGCACCAGCCCTCCCTCTTCTCCCGGCTGAACGGGTCCTCGTGCTCGCAGCACATCAGCTGGCAGGTGCAGGCCATCGCGGCCCACACCGCGCAGCCGGCGAGGCCCGAGCGCCGCGGCTTCTTCGGCGGCAGCGGGGTCGGCGGCTCGCCGATCAGCGGACCGCCCGGGTGCGGGCCGTGCCCGTGGGCGGCACCCCCGTGAGCCGCGCGGGCGTGCGAGTCGTGGGCGTGGGAGTCGTGCGCGTGCTGCCCGCCCGCGGTGACCGAGCAGCCCGCGCCGTGGCCGAACACCCGGTCCACCGCGAGGCCGGTCTCGTGCGCGAGCAGCCGGTGCACCAGCGCCCGCTCGGTGAGTTCGACGTCCTTCAGCGCGAGCCGGATGCCGTGCACCGCGTCCCGGCACAGCCGCTCGGCCTCGTCCCGGCCGGTGCCGGTGGCCGTCAGCGGGTTCCACTGCCCGGCGGCCGCGTCCTCCTGCTGGTCCTCCGCCGCGTCCAGCAGGTGCGCCAGCCGGCCGAACAGCCGGCCCGCCTCCGCCAGCGCCGCCGCATTGCCCGGCCGGCCGGCCAGCACCGCGGTGTGCGCGAAGGCGGCCGCGGTCGCCGTCTCCGTCGGCTCCGTCACCAGCAGCACCGAGGTGCCCGGCCCGGCGGCCCGCTCCAGCTCCCCCTGCCGGTCGGCCGCGTCCAGCAGCACCGCGGTGTCGAAGCCCAGCCCCGCGCCGCCGCCCGTGCTCTGCCGGTCCCAGCGCCGGGCCACCGCCCGCGCCCCCGCGGCGACCGGCCGCTTCGCGAACACCCCGTCGGCGTCCAGCACGTGGTCGCGGACCTTCACCGACGCCAGCGCCAGCGACACCGCCGCGGCGAGCCGGGCGCCCTCGCCCTGCGCCACCTCGGCGCTGCGCATGCCGCGCAGCGGGCACGGGCCGGCCGTCCGGCGCCCGCCCGCCGCCCGCGGCCCCTGAGCCTCCACCAGCACGGATATGACGAGGCCGTCGTAGTTGGTGGCCGTCCGGGCCAGCTGCCCGTGGTCGTCGCGCAGCGCCAGGCAGAGCCCGCACAGGTGGGCCATCCACGAGCTCCGCAGCGTCTCCGACAGGCTGTGCCGACACGGCCTGATGATTCCGAACACCGTTCCCCCTCCCCGTTCGCGGCCCCACGGGCCGCGGTCGAACGGCCGTCATCCTAGGCGGTGCCACCGGGGCCGTGGCCAGGGGCGGGTCGTGCACCCCCGGCCGTGATCGGGCCCCGAGCGCAGGCCGGCGGCGGTGGCGGCGCCGGGGTGCCGTCCCCGGCTTGCCGAGCGGGGCCGTCCGGGGGACGGTCGGAGGGGCGGCCGAGGCTCCGCCGAGGGCCCGGCCGTGAACGCGCCGATCCGGGAGGACACCGCCATGAAGGCCGCCGTCGTCCGCGACTTCACCGCACCGCTCGCCATCGAGGACCGCCCGCTGCCGGAGCCCGCCCCGCACCAGGTCCTGGTCCGCATCGAGGCCTCCGGCCTCTGCCACACCGACATCCACGCGGCCCGCGGCGACTGGCCCGTCCGCCCGACCCCGCCGTTCGTCCCCGGGCACGAGGGCGTCGGCGTGGTCGAACGGGCCGGGGACCTCGTCCGGCACGTCGGGCTCGGACAACGGGTCGCCATCCCGTGGCTCGCCGACGCCTGCGGCCACTGCGACCACTGCGTCTCCGGCTGGGAGACGCTCTGCCTGCAGCAGCACAACTCCGGCTACTCCGTGGACGGCGCCTACGCCGAGTACGCGCTCGCCCACGGCGACTACGTGGTGCCGGTGCCGGACGGCATCGACCCGATGGACGCCGCACCGCTGTCCTGCGCCGGCGTCACCACCTACAAGGCGGTCAAGGTCGCCGACTCGGGCCCCGGCACCCGGGTGCTCGTCTCCGGCATCGGCGGCCTCGGCCACCTCGCCCTCCAGTACGCCCGCCTCGCCGGCGCCGAGACGATCGCCGTCGACGTCACCGACGAGAAGCTGGCGCTGGCCCGGGACCTCGGCGCCGACCACGTCCTCGACGCCCGCATCCAGGACGTCCCCGCGGAGACGCAGAAGCTCGGCGGCGCGGACGCCGCGATCGCACTCGCCGTCAGCAACGACTCGTTCCGGGCCGCGTACGCCGCGCTGCGGCGGGGCGGCACCCTCGTCCTGGTCGCCCTGCCGGCCGGCGGCACCCTGGAGATCCCCGTCTTCGACACCGTGCTGAACGGGACGAAGGTGGTCGGCTCGATCGTCGGCACCCGCCAGGACCTCGCCGAGGTCTTCCGGCTGCACGAACTCGGCCGGACCAGGGTGATCCGGGAGACCCGGCGGCTGGAGGACGTCAACGACTGCTTCGAGGACGTCCTCGCGGGCCGGGTGACGGCCCGGCTGGTCTTCGACCTGCGCTGAGCCGCCGACCCGGCAGGGTCAGACGGCGAGGTAACCGCCGGGCTCCGCGGTGAACAGCGGGCCACCGGGCCCGGAGACCTGCCAGGCCGCGGTGCCCGCGACGGCGGTGTCCGGCGGCACCGACAGCGTGACGCCCGGTTCGAAGCGCAGCTCCAGCCCGCCGGCCCGGGTCACCGCCGCCCCCGCCACCCGGGCGCCGACCAGCCCGGCCAGCAGCCCCGAGGCGGGAACCGACAGTCCCGGGTAGAAGTGCTCGACCTCGGCGGCCGTCCGGACCCGGAAGTCGTTCGCCACGGTCAGCACCACACCGCCGGTCAGCACCAGCCGCAGCGGCCCGGCCACCGTGACGGCCTCCACCTGCAGCCCGGTCAGCGCGGACTCGATCTCGCGGACCATACGACCTCCTCGGACAGGGCGGCACCGGCCGCTCCACTGCCACGATTGTCATGCCGTTGGCGGGCCGCCGTCACACCCGCCGCCCCCGGCGCGCCGCCCGCCGCCGGTGCCCCGGGCCGCGCGGAGGCCCGATCACCCGGGGCCGGCCGCCGGTGCGCCGTCCACCAGTTCGAGCGGACCGGCTGCAGCCCCCCGACGGGCCAGCACGGCCGCGGTCCGGCCGGCCCCCGGCGCCCGCCGCCGTGCCGCCGGACCGTCCACCGCCCGGGCACCCGCCGTCGAAGACGTACACCAGGCGCGGAGCGCGGCCGGGCAGCCAGACCAGGGCGACGACCCGCCCCGGGGCCCGGACCGAAGCGAAGCGCTCGCGCAGCACCCGCGCCGCGGCACCCCGCGGCGTCTCCCGGTCGGCCGCCACCGGCTCCTGCACCGAGAGCACCCGGCCGGCCGGACCGGCGACGAGCACCTGGACCTCGGCCCGGATCCGCGGACGGGTCGCGTAGTACGTCTCCCGGTCCAGCGGCGGCGCCACCGTCGGCCGGTCGCCGCCCGCAAGGTCCAGCCCGGCCGCCCGGGTGTACGGCGCCGCCGGCACCGGCGGCAGCCCGGCCGCCACCGGCCCGACCGGGAAGCTGTCCTCCATCTCCACCGGACCCGACCCGGCCGGCGCCCGCAGACACGCCGCCACCCGCCGCGACAGCCGCGGCGGCAGCGCCGAGGCCGCCTGCCGGGGCGTCACGAAGGCGTACCCGCCGAGCTCGTCCTCCTGCAGCCGCACGGCCGCCAGCTCCGCCGCGGTCAGCGGCTGCGCCCAGTAGAGGAAGGAGACGATCGGCGGCCTGGTGCGGCTCATCGCCCAGTCCACGCTCGCCAGCGCCAGCAGCCGCGGCCGCAGCCCCATCTCCTCCTGCAGCTCCCGCACGGCGGTCGCCCGCAGCGTCGCGTCCCCGGGCTCCCAGCCGCCGCCCGGCACCTCGACCGGGTGCCGGCTCTCGTACACCGCCCGGACGACCATCACCCGGCCCGCCGCGTCCCGGAACAGCACGCCCGCCGCCGCCAGCGGCCCGGCCACCCCGTCCCACCCCATGGCCCCGCCTCCTCGTCGCCGCGCCCGGCCGCCGCCCGGAACCGCCCCGCCCCGCGGGCGGGTGGGCCGTACGGGCAGCATCCGGGACACTCCGCAGCGTAGCCACGGAATCCGGCGGGCGGCGCGCGAGCATGGCCGGATGGCCGTCACCTGCCGCAGGCTCCGCGACGAACCCGGACCGGACGAGGGCACCCTCGTCCTGGTCGACCGGGCTCTGGCCGCGCGGCCTCAGGAAGGCGGACGCCGGCTTCGACGAATGGGCGAGGACCGTCGCCCCCAGCACCGAGCTGCGCCGCTGGTACGGACACGACCCGGAACGCCGGACGGAGTTCCGCCGCCGCTACCGCACCGAACTGGACGAACCGGAACGCGCCGAGGCCCTGGACCACCTGCGCGACCTGGCCCACCGCGGCCCGCTCACGCTGCTCACCGCCTCGCACGAGGTGGGGATCAGCCATGCCGCGTACCTGGCCGAGCTGCTGAACGGCTGAGCCGCGCCGGGGGTCAGGTGCACCAGAACAGGAACGGCGTGCAGGACTTCGACGGGTTCGGCGAGGGGCTGCGGCTGGGCCGCACGGTCGCCGTCGCGGTCGGCCGGGCGGTGGTCGGCGCCGCGGTGGCCGTCGGCGCGGACGCGGAGGCGGAGGCGCTGGGCCGCGCGCTCGCGGACTTCGACGGCTTCGCCGAGACCTGCCGGGTGGGCGCGGCCGAGGCGGTGGCCGGGGCCACGGTGGGCGTGTCGCTCGCCGCCGGCACGGTGTCGTCCACCGGCGCGCTGATCGGGCGTGCGGCGCCGCTGCCGTCCGGTGCCACGAGGGCCAGCACACCGGCGCCGCCGAGGGCGAGGCCGCTGGCCGTCAGGATGGCCGCCCGGCGCCGCTTCGGGGCGGCCGTCCGGCGGGAGCGGCGGCGGTGGGGCTCGCCGTCCCGGGCCGGGCGGGCCGTGCTGCGGGCGGGCAGCACGGCCGTCGCGTCCACCGGGGCGGGGCCACCGGCTGCCCCGCAGCCGGGGCAGGACAGTGCGCCGTTGAGGTGGCGTCGGCACGGTGCGCAGTAGTCCATGGGGTCTGCCGGGGTCGGTTCTCGCGCGGCAGGGGCGCGGCCTTGCGAAACGGACCCTACGCACGGCACCCGAACGGCCGACAGGTGTCATGTGTGAGGCTTTCGGGGAGATCCGATGCGGTCCGCGGGCGGGCGGCACGCACGCGAACGGGCCGGCCGCCCCGTCGGGGGGCGACCGGCCCGCGCGCTGTCCGACCGGCCGGCGGCTACGAGCCGGCGACCTCCAGCACCTGGGCGTACGGTGCCAGCTTGCGCAGCGACTCGATGCTCTTCAGGCACTGCTCCCGCGACTCCTCCGGGTCGCCGGTGACGACGACCGAGCCGTTGCTCGCCTTCAGACGGAAGCGGTGGTTGCCCGACTCGTCGACGTACAGCTCGAACTTGCCTGCCATGTCCGTGTTCACCTCTCGACGGGGATCCCCCTCACCGGGCACCGTAGGAACGAACCCCTTCTGCCGCATGCCGACTGAGGCGTTCGGGTGGGCGCCGGACGGGTGTCCGGAGCCCCGGCGGGCCGGTGCCGCGGCCGCCCGCGCGTCCTCCGGAGCGGCGCGGCGCGCGGCCGGGGCGGGGCGGACGGGGTTGCCCGGCGGGCGGGTTGACGTGCGTTCAGGCGGAGTGCGGCGCGGCCGCCGACCGGGAGGGGGCCGGGATGCAGCAGGGAGCGGGTGCGCAGGAGGTCTCGGACGCGGTCGGGGGCGGGGGCTGGCGCCTGCTGCTCGGTACGCTGCGGACGCTCGTCCCGGTCGGGTCGGCGGCCCGGGCGGTGGAGGTGCTCGCGGCCGCGGCGGCGGTCTGCGGGGACGAGGCCGACCGGCGGCTGCACGCCGACGTCCGGCCCGGGGCGGTGCTGCTCGCCCTGGTGCCGCCCGCGGGCGCCGGGGTGGGCACGGCGGAGGTGGAGCTGGCGCGGCGGATCTCCGCCGTCCTGCACGGCGCGGGGGCGGCGGGGGAGCCGCGCTCCGTGCAGCTCCTGGAGATCGGCGTCGACGCGCTGGACGCCGCCGCGGTGCGGCCGTTCTGGAAGGCGGTGCTGGGCTACGCGGACGCCCCGGGCGCGGACGGGCCGTCGGATCCGCTGGTGGACCCGGCCGGGCGGGGCCCGGCGGTCTGGTTCCAGCGGATGGAGCTGCCGCGGCCGCAGCGCAACCGGCTGCACCTGGACGTGACCGTGCCGCACGACGAGGCGCAGCGGCGGGTCGGGGCCGCGCTGGCCGCCGGCGGCCGGCTGGTCTCCGCCGCGCGTGCGCCCGCGTGGTGGGTGCTGGCGGATCCGGAGGGCAACGAGGTGTGCGTGAGCACCTGGCAGGGCCGGGACGGGTAGCCGCGGCGCGCGTGGGCGCTGCGGTGGACCCGGGCGGGACGTCGTGGGTCGACCGCCCGGGTCCACCGGTCCGTGGGGCCGGGATCAGCCGGCGGTCACCGAGGTGTCGTCGATCAGGAAGCTGGTCTGGAGGGAGGAGTCCTCCGTGCCGGTGAACTTGATCGTGACGGTCTTGCCCTTGAAGGCCGACAGGTCGAGCGTGCGCTGGACGTAGCCGGAGGTGGCGTCGGCGTTCGAGTAGGTGGCCAGGGTGGTCGTGGTGGTGCCGTTGACGACCTGGACCTTCAGGGTGTCGTACGCCGTGGTGCCGGTCTCGGCGGTGCTGATCCGGTTCCAGAAGGTCAGCTTGGGCGCGGTGGCGGTCGCCGGGATGCTCACCGACTGGGAGAGCGTGTCGGTGTGCGCCGAGCCGTAGCCGTCCAGCCAGGCGTAGTACGAGCCGGTGCGGGGGGCCGCGCCCGCGTCGTTGGTGATGACGCCGGAGGAGCCCGTCCACGAGGTCGCGCCGGACTCGAAGCCGGGGTTGAGCAGCAGGTTGTCGCCGGTGGGCGGCGGGGTGGTGCCGCCGCAGGTGGTGGCGGTCGGGGCGACGGAGACCGCGCTCCACGCCTTCTCCACCGCGGCACACTGGGTGCTGCCGGCGCCGTACAGGTCCTTGGCGGCCTTGACGGTGGCGGTGCGGGCACCCGGGTAGTCGGTGTTGGAGGTCATGTAGACCGACAGCGCGCGGTACCAGATCTTGGTGGAGGCGTCGTTGCCGATGCCGGCGACCGTGGAGCCGTCACAGGTCGGGCTGTTGCCCCACTGGGACTGGCCGGAGCCGACGGCGAGCAGGTAGAAGAAGTGGTTGCCGACGCCGGACGAGTAGTGCGGGTTGAGGTTCTTGGTGGTGCTGGACCAGCACTTGACGGACTTTCCGTCCTTGCTCGGGTCGTCCATCCAGCGCAGCGGGGTGCCGTTGCCGTTGATGTCGATCTTCTCGCCGATGAGGTAGTCCGGCGCGTCGGCCGGGCTGTTGGCGTTGAACTCGACCATCGTGCCCATGATGTCCGAGGTGGCCTCGTTGAGGCCGCCCGCGTCGCCGCTGTAGATCAGGCCGGCGGTGGCGGCGGTGACGCCGTGGCTCATCTCGTGGCCGGCGACGTCGATCTCGGTGAACGGCTTGGAGCCGACCGCGCCGTCGCCGTAGATCATCGCGAAGCTCGCGTCGTCCCAGCCGGCGTTGTCGTAGTTGGTGCCGTAGTGGACGAAGGAGCGGGCGCCCACGCCGTCGTTCTTGATGCCGTTGCGGCCGAGGACGTTCTTGTAGAAGTCCCAGGTGGCCTGGATGCCGTAGTGGGCGTCGACGGCGACCGTGGCGCGGTCGGTCAGGGCGTTGTTGCCCCAGACGTTGTCGGCGTCGTTGAACGCGACGCCCCAGCCGGCCGGCGGGGAGTCGTTGGTGGCGGTCTGGTTCTGCGCGTCGCGGGTCTCGCCGTTGCCGCGGACCGGGTCCTTGAGGGTGTAGCTGGTCGTGGAGTTCTGCGTGGTGCTGACGCTGACGTTGCCGACCTGGTAGCCCTTGCCGGTACCGGTGGAGGCCGCGGCGGCCAGGGCGGCGGGGGCCGAGACGGCGATGGGGGCCGCCTTGCCCTTGGCACGCTTGGTGCCGTCGGGCAGGAACGCGGAGAAGCTGTCCCAGCTCTGGCCGGTGGCGCCGGTGACGGCGTCCACCAGGACGTGGAGGTGGCTGGGGGCGCGGTCCGCGCCGGTGCCGTTGAGCACGACCTCCCAGACCAGCTTCGGCGAGGCGCCGGTGACGTCCACGGTCAGGACGGCGGTGCTGCTGCCGCGGGTGCCGTGGAAGAGCTTGGCGGCCTTGGCGATCGCCTGCTGATCGGTGACGGAGGGGGTCACCGAGAGCGAGAGCGGCGCGGCCTGGGTCAGGCTGGTGGAGTCGAGGGTGCCGTTGGGGGCGGAGTGGACGACCACGTCGCCGCCGCGGACGGGGAGGCCGCGGTAGGTCCGGTTGAAGTGGACGTGGCGGGTGCCGTCCGCGTCGACCTGCACGTTGGTGACGACGAAGCGGTCGTCGGCGCCGGCCTTCACCGCGTCCGGGTGGGCGGCGACCTGGGCGTTCGCGTCCTGAACGGCCTTGCTGTGGGAGGCCTGGGGCTGCGGGCCGGGGGCGGCGGCCACGGCGGGGACACCGGCGCCGGCTATGACGAGGGTGCTGACCGCGAGGGTGAGCGAGCTGTTCAGAAGGGGTCTCTTCATGGCGCCGAAGCGTGCTGGCTCATATGAATACCAGTCAACGCATGGCAATTCTGTAAAAATTAACAGACTTCAAGTTGACGGTTGATGTGAACGGTCCGAAACTGGGCGTTTCCTGGGAAGACCTGCTGCGGCCTGGGAATTCTTGACCGCGAACAGTCGCAGGGCCCGGTCGGCCCGGCAGCCACTGTGATCCATCTCACTGCCCGCCGGTCGGCCGCCGGTAAGGGCGTCCGCCAGTAGGTGCTGCGGATGGTGGCAGTGGAACAGGCACGGTTCGC
>NZ_BAAALD010000026.1:82562-84843 GCF_039528095.1 Kitasatospora arboriphila | reverse complement strand
CCCTGTTGCCGTCGCCCGCGGGGAGGTTGCCGCGGGCGGCGGGTTTTCTTCCTACGGGTCAGAGGACCGGGTTCCAGCCGTCGGTGCCGGCCAGGTAGGCGCGCGCCGTGTGGGAGGCGGCCTGAGCGGCGGTCAGCTGCGGGCGGTCCGCGCCGGCGCCGGCCCCGGGCCCGGTGTTGGCGTACTCGGCGAAGCGGGCGGACCGCCAGGAGTACCCGTGCATGTCCGTCCACGGCGCCTTCTTGACCGCCGCGGGCAGCACGGTGTTGCGGACGACGAACTGCCCGACCGCGGTCGGCCCGGTGCGCCAGGGCCGGCCGAGGTGGAAGGTGCCGGGCGCGGCGGTGCTGCTGATCGTGCTGTCGGTGACGAGGATCCCGTACGGCTTCGCGGCGTCGGTGTCGGGCGCGGCGAGGTAGCCGTTGCTGCCGCCGGCGGCGGCGCCGCGGTCCCGCAGGGTGATGTTCACGTGGTCGTAGACGGCGGTCGCGTTGCCGAAGAGGAAGTCCACGTCGCCCGCGACGAAGCAGTGGCGGAAGTACTGCCGGTACTGGCCGGTGGCGGCGGGCGCCCAGTTGAGCACGGTGTCCTGGTGGCCGATGAAGCGGGAGTTCAGGTACTGCTGGCGGTCGCCGCGGGCGGCCAGGGCGACGGCCTGGGTGGCGGTGGTGCCCGGGTGGGCGGACCGCTCGAAGGTGTTCTGCACGGTGAGGCCGGTGACGGTGGTGCCGTCGGCGGAGACGGTGAGGGTGGCGCTGCCCTCGGTGCCGTAGGTGCCGCCGCCGGGCTTCGGGGTGCCGGCCGCGTTGTCGTACGCGAGGACGACGTCCTCGGCGTTGCCGGTGGCGCCCTTGAGCGTCAGGCCCTTCTTGGCGGCCGGGACGTTCACCGTCTCGCGGTAGGTGCCGCGGGCGATCAGCACGGTGTCCCCGGGTGCGGCGGCGTCGACCGCGGACTGCACAGTCCGGTGCGCGGCGGAGCCGTCCGCGGCGACCGTCAGGACCCGGCCGGTGGCCGGGGCGGCGGTGCCGTTCTCGGTGAGCACGCCGGCGCCGGCCTGCTTCGGCAGCCGGTCCGGCAGCGCGGCGGCGGGCTCCAGCCCGGCGGAGAGGGCCGGCCGCCAGGAGGCGGTCGGCCTGATCTTCTTGGTGTTGGCGGCGTTGTACGCGGCGACCAGGTCGGCCACCGCGCCGTCGACCAGGTTGCCGCTGCCCGCGAACGCCCCGGTGCCGTCGCCGCTGAGCAGTTGGGAGACCTTCCGGTCGGCCGACAGCCGCCAGTGGTTGTTCTCCGCCACGATCTGCGCGCCGGCCCGGGAGTTGACGCTGTAGCCGTGCGCGTAGCCGTCGAGCGGCGCGGTGTCGTAGTAGTTGTCGTAGAGGTGGATCTGCCCGACCCGGGCGAGCGGGGCGCGCTGCACGACGCCCTGGAAGACGTTGTGGTGCAGGGTGACCCGCAGTCCGGTGTCCTTGTCGCTGCTGCCGATCAGCATCGTCTTGTCGTGGTCGGCGAAGCGGTTGTAGGAGGCGGTCACCAGGTCGGAGCCGTTGGTGATGTCCAGCGCGCCGTCGTGGACCTGGTACTCGCGGCCGAACCGGGTCGGGTTGGCCGCGTCGAGGTGGGGCGCGTCGGAGAAGGTGTCGTGGTCGATCCAGACGTGCGTGGCACCGCGCAGCGAGACGGCGTCGTAGGCCGAGTTCCAGTTGCCGGTCGGGCCGTCCGTCGGGTCCCACTGCGGGAAGCAGTCGCGGACGTCGGTGAGGGCGAGGTTGCGGACGATCACGTCCTGGGCGTTCTTCACCGTCAGGTTGCCGCCGGTGATCCCGGCGCCGGTGCCCGGCACGCCGACGATCGTGGTGTGCGAGGGGACGCCGAGGACGACCCGGGCGGCCTGCCTGGCCTGCGCGGCCCGGCGGGCGTCCTCCTGTCGGCCGGAGGGCAGCTTCGTCCGGCCCCGGACGGCGGGGTCGTAGGCCTTGGCGTACGCGGCGTCCGAATAGCCGGTGCCGGCCGCGTAGTCGGCGCAGCCGAGCGCCCGGCCGGTGTCGTCGGTGTTGGCGTCGATCACGCCCTTGACCCGGATGATCCGAGGTGCGCCCGCGGGCCCGGCGGCCAGTGCCTTCGCCAACTCGGCGCGGGTGGTGACGGTGAAGGTGTGTGCGGCGTCCGCCGAGCGGCCGCCCGTCGTCCCGGCGCCCTCCGCCGCCCAGCCGTCCCGGGCGGGCAGGACGGCGTGGCCGAGGGCGGCGGGCGCCGCGGGGGGGGGCGGGCCCCCCGGGGG
>NZ_BAAALD010000026.1:59788-82552 GCF_039528095.1 Kitasatospora arboriphila | reverse complement strand
CCCCCCCACCCGCCCCCCCCCCCCCCCCCCCAGGCCGAGACCGCCCGCAGCCTCGGCCTCAGCGACGGCGAGCCTGCGGCGGCCGGCGGGACGGCGGTGCGGGGAAGCGGACATGTCGGTCTCCGAGGGTGAGGAGGTGGGTCTGTCTCTCCGTTGCCGCCGCGCCGCCGGAGGTTGCCGCCGCGCTTCGGGAAGTCGCCCCGGTACCGCGGGAAGTTGCCCGCGCGCACCGGACGTTGCCGCCGCAGCATCCGGGACCTTCGGCCCTCCCCCGCCGGGCGCGGATCTGATGGAGTGTCAGCCGCTCTGCTGCCGGCCGGGTTTGCGAGGAGCCGGGCCGGCGGCAGAGCACCGTACGCACCGCACCGCCCAGGAGGCCTCCTTGCCCGCTCCCGCACCGCACACCGAGGCCGCCATCGCCTCGGTCCGCCGCCAGTCCCCCGGCCGCCGCACGGTGGTCGCCCTGCGCGGCGAGCTCGACCTGCACTCGGCCGGCCGCCTGGAGCCGCGGCTGCTGCCGCTGCTGGAACGCGGCGGCGGCGAGCTGGTGCTCGACCTCGCGGCGGTGACCTTCTGCGACAGTTCCGGCGTGGACCTCTTCCTGCGGCTGAACGGCCGCTGCGCCGCGGACGCCTCGGTGGTGCTGCAGGGGATCCCTCGGCAGCCGTCCCGGGTGATCCGGCTGCTGGGCGCCGACCGGGCACTGCGCTGCGAGTTCGAGCGCACCGCGTAGGCGGGCGCCGGGGCCCGTCAGGCAGGGACGAGCGGCGCCGACCAGACCAGGCGGGTGCCGCCGTCCTGCGGGGCCGAGAGTTCGAAGAGCCCTCCGACGCCGTGGGCCCGCTCGGCGAGGTTCCGCAGTCCGCTGCGCCGCCCCTGCTCGGGGATGCCCACCCCGTCGTCCTGCACGGTGAGCACGACCTGTCCGCCCGCGGCCTGCAGCACCACCTCGACCCGGCCCGCCTTGGCGTGCCGGGCCGCGTTGCTGAGCGCCTCGCCGAGCACGGCCACCACTTCGTCCGCGAGCCGCAGCGGCACGTCGGTGTCGAGCAGCCCCTCCATGCTGAGCCGCGGGGCGAAGCCGAGGGCGGCCTGCGCCTCCCCCACCGCGGCGACCACCCGTGAGCGCAGTCCCTGCCGGGAGTCCTCGCGGGCACGGAGGCCGAAGATGGTCGACCGGATGATCTTGATGGTCTCGTCGAGGTCGGCGACCGCGCGCAGCACCCGGTCTGAGGCGCCGGTGTGCTCGATCACCCGGGCGGCGCTCTGCAGGGTCATGCCGGTCGCGAACAGCCGCTGGATGGCGAGGTCGTGGAGGTCGCGGGCGATCCGGTCGCGGTCCTCCAGCATCGCCAACTGCTCGGCGTCGCGGCGGCGTTCGGCGAGTTCCAGGGCGAGTGCGGCCTGGTCGGCGAAACCGGAGAGCGGGCCGATCTCGCGGTCCGTGAAGGCGGGTTCGCCCGTCCGCCGGGCGAGCAGCAGCACGCCCGGGATGTCGCCCTCCTGCCGGCCGATCGGGACGGCGACGGCCGGGCCGAGGCCGCCGTACCCGGTCGGTCCGACGGCCGGGCCGCCGGCGGGTCCGACGCCGGCCCCGGCTGTCGGCCGGTGGTCGTCCGCCAGAGCGGTCGTGGTCACCGGGTGGCCGCCGGTGACCGCCCGCCCGGGCAGCGAGCCCTCCAGCGGCAGCAGCCGGCCGAGCCGGGCCGCGGTGTCGCCGCCGAGGGCGAGTTCGACGCGCAGCGCCTGCCCGTCGCCGGTCGGGGCGGACATGTCGGCGAGTTCGGCGCCGGTGATGGCCATCGCGCGCTGGGCGATCAGCTCGACGACGTGCGCGCGGGAGGTGCCGGAGAGCAGGCTGCGGGTGATCTCGGCGCTCACCGCCAGCCAGCGCTGCTGCCGCTGCGCCTCCTCGTAGAGCCGCGCGTTGTCGATGGCGACCCCGGCGGCCACCGCGAGGGTGGAGATGACGGACTCGTCGTCGGCGTCGAAGCCCTCGCCGTTGCGCTTGTCGGTGAGGTAGAGGTTGCCGAAGACCTCGTCGCGGACCCGGACGGGCACGCCGAGGAAGGTCCGCATCACGGGGTGGTGCGCGGGGCAGCCGTGCGAGGCGGGGTGCGCGGCGAGGTCCTCCAGCCGGAGCGCCTCGGGCCGGCGGATCAGCTCGCCGAGGATGCCCTTGCCGGTCGGGTACGGGCCGATCTCGGCGATCTCGTCCTCGCCGAGCCCGACGGTGAGGAACTGCGAGAGCGTCTCGCCGTCCGGGCCGATCACGCCGAGTGCCGCGTACTTGGCGTCGACGAGGACGGCGGCCGCCTCGACGATCCGCCGCAGCACATGGGTGAGGTCGAGCTCGCGGCCGACCGAGAGCACGGCCTCCAGCAGACTGTGCACGCGGTCCCGGGTGCCGCGGGCGGCGTCGATCCGGGCCTGCAGTTCCTCCAGCAGTTCGTCGAGCCTCAACTGCGGGATCCGCGGCCTCATCGCGTCCTCGCCCACCGGGTCTCCTCACCCTTCGCCACCGGAGGATCGATTCTTGCAGACCTCGCGCCCGCGGACGGGCCGTCCGGCGGTCGTGGCCGCGGGACGTCCCTCCGGTGCGCGCCCCTGCCGCCGCCCGGGGGCCGGCGATGGCGTGTCGAGGCGGACGATGTCGGCGCCTGCCCCGCCGGGGAAGCCGAACGCGCGGCCGTCGGTGACTTCCCGCCCGGTCGGTCCGGCGCGCCGGCGGACACGCCGCGCGCCCCTGCGGCCGGGCCGGGCCGCGGCCGGGCGTCAAGGACCCGTCAGGGAACGGGCCCGCGGCATCAGGATCGCGTCAACCGGAGGTCCGGCCGGCCGGGGCGGGCGTCCCCTGGAGGCACGGGGCTGGCGAAGGAGGCGCGTCGGTCATGGCCGGAGCGGTACGGGTGGTGGTGGGTCTGGACGGGTCGCCGGAGAGCCTGGCGGCGCTGGAGCGGGCCGTCCGGGAGGCGGCGCGGCGGGAGGCCGTCCTGGTGGCGGTGTCCACCTGGGGTGCGCCGGCGCAGCGTTCCCGTCCGGGTGCGGAGCGTTCGGCGCGGCGGCGGGTGGACGAGTCCTTCGGCAGGCTCCTCGGCGGGTACCCGGCCGGGCTGGTGATCCGTCCGGCCGTGGTGCGGGGCCGGCTCGCTCCGGCACTGGTCGCGGCCGCGGGGCCGGGCGACCTGATCGTGGTCGGCGACGGCGACGGCCGCCTCGTCCGGCTGCTGCACGCCTCGCCCGCCGCGTACTGCCGGGACCGGGCGCGCTGCCCGGTCCTCGCGATACGGCCGGACCGCCGGGTCCACGGCCCCGCGCCGGCCCGGGTCCCCGCGGCCTGAGCCCGGGCCGGCGGTCCGTGACCGGTGGTCAGCCGACGTGGACGTGCGGGCGGCGCGCCGGATCCGACTCGGCCTCGCGGAGCACCTCGCGGGTGACCGGGGCGACCTCGCCCTGGCCGAACAGGAAGAACCGCAGGAACTGGGCGAACGGATTGCCCTCCGTCCACTCGAAGTAGATGTGCGGCTGCTGCCCGGTGGTGTCCCGGACGTGCAGCAGCAGCGCGGCGAGCGCGTTGGGCACGCTGGAGTGCTCCAGGGTGAGCACCCGGAAGCGGTCGTGCAGCACCTCGCCGCGCACCTGCAGTTCGGCCTCGAAGTCGGACGGGTCGCGGACGGTGACCTCGACGAAGACCAGGTCGTCCTCGGCGGGGATCGCGTTGTCCGCGCGGATCTGGTGCAGCTTGTCCCGGTACTCGACGAGGTCGCGGCGGTGCGGCTCGTTGGCGATCAGCCGGATCTCCCGGTGCGTGCCGTCACGGACGAACCGCTCGGCGAGGGTGTCGAGGACGACGTCGGTGACGCGCAGTTCGAAGGCGCGGGCGAGCCGCGAGGCCAGCGAGATCAGCACGATCGCCGCGATGAAGCAGGCGCCGATCTTCACGCCGTCGGGCCGCTCGGCGATGTTCGCGCCCGTGGTGTAGAGGAACACCGCCGCGATCACCGCGAAGCCGATCGCCCAGCGGCGCTCACCGGCCTTGCGGGCCGCGATGGTGACGGCCACGGCGGCCGAGCTGATCAGCACCAGGACGCCGGTCGCGTACGCGCCGCCCTGCTTGTCGACGCTCGCGTCGAAGATCCAGGTGACCAGGAAGGCCACCGCGGTCAGCACCAGCACGGTCGGGCGGACGGCCCGCGCCCAGTGCGGGGCCATGCCGTAGCGCGGCAGGTAGCGCGGCATCAGATTGAGCATGCCGGCCATCGCCGAGGCGCCGGCGAACCAGAGGATGGCGATGGTGGAGATGTCGTAGACGGTGCCGAAGGCGGTGCCGAGGTACTCGTGGGCGAGGTAGGCGAGGGCCCGGCCGTTGGCCGCACCGCCCGGCTCGAAGGCGGGGGCGGGGATCAGCAGGGTGGTGACGAAACTACTGGTGATCAGGAAGACGCTCATGATCAGGGCCGCGGTGGTGAGCAGCTTGCGGGCGCCCCTGATCCGGCCGACCGGCTTCTCCTCGGTGTCCCCGGGATCGCCCTTGATGTGCGGCATCACGGCGACGCCGGTCTCGAAGCCGGACAGGCCGAGGGCGAGCTTGGGGAAGACGATCAGCGAGACGCCGATCATCGCGACCACGTTGCCGTGCTCGGCGGTGAGGGCGTGCGTCCAGTCGGTGATCAGGTCGGGGTCGGAGAGCACCTTCACCAGGCCCGTCGCGACCACCACCACGTTCAGCGCCAGGTAGACGGCCACCAGGAAGACGGCGACACCGATCGCCTCGCTGAACCCCTTGAGGAAGACGGCGCCCAGCAGCGCGATGAGCAGCAGGGTGATCAGCACCTCGCGGCCCTGCAGGCTGCTGGTGAGATGCGGGTTCTCCACCATGTGGGCGGTGGCGTCGGCGGCCGAGAGCGTGATGGTGATGAGGAAGTCGGTGGCGGCGAAGCCCAGCAGCGCCAGCACGAACAGCTTGCCCTGCCAGAAGCTCAGCAGCCGTTCCAGCATGGCGATCGAGCCCTCGCCGTGCGGGCTCTCCTTCGCCACCCGGCGGTACACCGGCAGCGCCCCGCACAGGGTGACGAGGACGAGCACGATGGTGGCCACCGGCGAGAGCAGGCCGGCCGCGAGGGCGGCAATGCCGGGCTGGTAGCCGAGGGTGGAGAAGTAGTCCAGTCCGGTCAGGCACATGACGCGCCACCAGCGCTGGCCGTGCTCCTCGGGCAGTTCGGCGTGCGGGCCGGGGTGCTGCTTGGCGGTGTCCGCCATGCCCTCGAGCATCCAGGCACGGAACCGCGACCGCCTGGACGGTGCCGCGCCCTGGCCCGACGGAGCTGAGACCACCGTTGCACTCCCGTCAGTACAAGGGCACCGGGCCGGCCCGGCGGAGGACCAGGCCAGCGTAAGTGAGCTCCCACCCCGCATCCGGGAGGCCGCCCCGCACCGTCACCCGCCGCCCGTCCACCACCCCCGATCGGCGGCAGGGCTCCTCCACCGGGGAGGGGCGGGGCGGGCGGCCTTCCCACCCGGCGGCTCCGAGGAGTCCGGCGCCCCCTGCCTGCGGCACCGTCCCGGGCGCATCCGGCCGCGGGCTTAAGGTGTGCACGGAAGGGAGGTCGATGTGCGAGGGTTCGGGCATCTGGAGGCCGAGATCATGGAGCGGCTGTGGGCGTGGGACCGGCCCGCGAGCGTCCGCGAGATCGTCGACGACCTCAACCGGACCCGGCCGGTCGCCTACACCACGGTGACCACGGTCGCGGACATCCTCCACCAGAAGGGCTGGCTCAGCCGGCACAAGGAGGGCCGGGCCTGGATCTACGCGCCGACCCGCTCCCGGGCCGCCCACACCGCCGAGCTCATGCGCGACGCCCTCGGGGACACCGGCGACCAGCACGCCGCCCTGCAGTTGTTCGTCGACAGCATGGACAGCACCCAGGCCCGCACCCTGCGCGACATCCTCGACCGGACCGAGAACGGCCGGCCATGACCGTCCTGGTACTCCTGGCCGCGTTCCTGGCCGTCACCGGCTGGCTCGCGCCGCGGCAGCTCGCCCGCAGCGCCTGGGCGCCCCGCGCGCCCCGGGCCGCGATCACCACCTGGGCCGCGCTGATCCTCGCCTGCGCCGCGAACGTCGTCATGCTGGCGCACCGGCTGATCACCGCGGACCACCACGGACGCGGCCCCTTCGGCTGGCTGCTCCCCGCCGGCCTCCGCGGCAGCGGCGGGTCCACCGGCCACGCCCAGGCGTTCTGGATGGGCATGGCGATCCTGGCAGCCCTGTCCGCCGTCGTCCTCACCGCCTGGATCCGCGGCGCCCGCGCCCGGCGCCGGCACCGCGAGCAGCTCGACCTCGTCGCCCGCCGGCACGAGGACGGCTGGCTGGTGATGGACGCCGACGAGCCCGTGGCCTGGTGCGTGGCCGGCGACGGCGGCCGGATCGTCCTCACCGAGGGCGCCCTGCGCATGTCCCCCGCCCACCGCGGCGCCGTCCTCGCCCACGAGGGCGCCCACCTCACCGGCCGCCACCACCTGATCACCTCGGCCGCCGGCGCGCTCGGGCGACGACTGCGCTGGCTGCCCGCCGCCCGCCTCGCCGGACGGGAAGTCCCGGCACTGGTCGAGATGGCCGCCGACGACCGCGCGCTGCGCACCACCACGCCCAGGGTGCTCGCCGAGGCACTGTTCCTGTTCGCCACCGCCCGCACCCGGCCGTCCGCCCTGGGCGCCGGCGACCACGCCGTGGTCGCCCGCGTGCGACGGCTGCTGGAACCGTCGCCGCTGCCGCGCGCGGTGCGCACCGCCTGGTGGGTCGCCGCCGTGGTCCTCCCCGCAACTCCCGTTCTGCTCGCCTGCGGACCTTGACCCCGGGCCCCGGGATGCCGGGTCGCGGGACTTGCCAGGACCCCACCTTCATCTACTAAGTTACTTAGAACATGGAGGCGGGCCGCTGTCGGCCGCCCCCTCCACGACCGCGCCGCGAACAGGCGGAACGACAGTCAGGGAGTGACCACGCATGGGCAACCGCCGCAAGCCCGCGCCGCCGAGCCGGGCCCGGATGGCCATCGTGACCACGGCCGCCGCCGGCTCCGCGATCCTCGCCGCAGGCGGCAACGCGAACGCCGCACCCAAGCCCGACCTCGCCACCGTCAAGGCCCAGGTCGAGGACCTCAACGAGCAGGCCGAGGTCTCCATCGAGAAGTACGACAAGTTCAAGGAGACCCAGCAGCGGCTGCAGAAGGACGCCACCGAACTGCAGAACCAGGTCGCCTCGGCCCAGGACAGGATGAGCGGCCTGCGCGAGCGCCTCTCCGCGGTCGCCGCGGACCAGTACCGCACCGGCAACGTCGACCCCGCCGTCGCGCTGATGTTCTCCTCCGACCCCGACACCTACCTCAAGCGCGCCTCCGCACAGGACATCGCCGCCAGCTCCCAGAGCGACCTGCTGCGACTGCTGCTCGACCAGCAGCGCCGACTCGACCAGCGGCGCGCCGAGGCCACGGCCGTCCTCGGCCGACTCGACACCACCGACCGGGCCCTCGCCGCCGAGAAGAAGCTCGTGCAGACCAGGCTCGCCGAGGCGACCCGGCTGCTGCACAGCCTCTCCGCCGCCGATCAGGCCGAGGTCAACGCGCAGGACGGCCGCTCCTCGCGCGCCACCGCACGCGAGACCTACAACGGCCCGGCCACCGGCCGCGCGGCCGCCGCCGTCCAGTTCGCCTACGCCCAGCTCGGCAAGCCCTACCTGTGGGGCGGCACCGGCCCGAACAGCTTCGACTGCTCCGGGCTGACCGGCGCCGCCTGGCGCACCGCGGGCGTCTCCCTGCCCCGCGTCTCCCAGGACCAGTGGAACGCCGGCCGGCACGTGACGAAGGCCGACCTCCAACCGGGCGACCTCGTCTTCTTCTACTCCGACCTGCACCACGTCGGCATCTACATCGGCGGCGGCAAGATGATCCACGCACCGCGCACCGGCAAGAACATCGAGATCACCCCGATCGACTACATGCCGTACATGGGCGCCGTCCGCCCCTGACGTCCCCCGCCCCGGGGCTCCGCACGGCCCGGCCGGCCGGCTGTGCGAGACGCCTCAGCGGCACCGTCGCCGGGCGGATGCCTTCACGTCCGGAAACCCACGGCCCTTCACCTCTGCAGGTCATCGCTCGCGCCCCCGGGGCTTCAGGGGAAGCGCGGGCAACTCCGGAGCCGAGAGGCGCTCCCCGCCGTAGCCGTGGACCTCGCCGAAGCGCTCGCCCGCCTGCCACTGGTCGCGGGCCTCGGCGATCTCCTCGGCGGTGCGCCCGACGAAGTTCCACCACATGACGAGCTGCTCCTCGAAGGGTTCGCCGCCGAGCAGCAGCAGTGCCGCGTCGGTGCGGGCGAGCAGCGGCAGTTCGCGGCGCCCGCAGCCGAGGTAGAGGATCGAGCCCGGTTCGACCGGGACGCCGTCCACGGCGACGCTGCCGGTCATCGACAGCACCGCGTACTCGAAACCCGGCTCCAGCGGCAGCCGGTGGGCCGCGCCCTCGCGGAGGGCGAGGTCGGCGCCGACCAGGGCGCTGTAGGTGGTGCCCGGCGAGGTGGCGCCGTCCAGCGTGCCGAGGAGGAGCCGCGCGCGCAGCCCGCCCGCGGTGACCTCCGGCAGCTCGGCGTGGTGTTCGAAGGCGGGTTCGGTGTGGCGGTGGGCGTCGGGCAGGGCGACCCAGAGCTGGGCGCCGTGCAGCAGCCGGGCGTGCTCGCGGGGTGATTCCTCGGAGTGCGAGATGGCCCGGCCCGAGGTCATCAGGCCGAGTTCGTACGGCCGGACGGTCTGCAGGCTGCCGAGGCTGTCGCGGTGCAGTACCTCGCCCTCGTGCAGCCAGCTCACCGTCTGGAGTCCCATGTGCGGGTGCGGCGGCACCTGCATGCCGGGCTCGTCGGCGATGTCGTCCGGGCCGTAGTGGTCGACGAAGCACCAGGCGCCGACCATCCGCCGCCCCAGGGTGGGCAGCAGCCGGCGCACCACCGTCGACTCACCGAGCGGCACCTGACGGCCGGCCACCAGCTGCTTCACCGGACCGTCGGAGGCCTCGCCGCCGCAGCGGGAGGCGGCGGGGCGGACGTCGAGGTTGCTCATGCCGCGAGTATCCCCCCGCACCCGGCCGCGGCCCGGCAGGCGCGGGACGGGCGAGCCGCGGCCGGCCCGGGCGATCCCAAGGCCCCGAGCAGCACAGAGCAGCACAGGGCAGCCGCGGCACGGCCGCCTCAGGCCCGGCGGGCGAGGGCCTGGCCGAGGAAGGCGGTGGCGTCGGGGAGGACCCGGCGCCAGAAGCCGTCGGTGTGGGCGCCGCGCGGGAAGTGCGTCTCGGCGGCCCGGTCGGCGAGCTTGCGGGCGGCCGGGCAGAACGGGTCCTCGGTGCCGCACCAGACGGCGAGCCTGCGGGTGAGCGGCCGGTCGAGGTGGCGCAGCGGCTCGTGCGCCTCCCAGTCGGCCTGGTCCTGGTACGCGTCGACGGGCCGGGCGTCCCCCCAGGAGGTGAACAGGGCGGGGCTGAGCAGGGCCGCGGCGGCGAGTCCGCCGTTGCGGGCGCGGGCGTACTGGAGGGCGCCGGAGCCGCCCATGGAGATGCCGAGCACGCCGGTGGGGGCGGCCAGACCGCGGGCGGCGAGCCAGCGGGGGACTTCGTCCAGCAGCATGGCCATCGGGTCGTCCCCGGGGGTGCGGCGGTGCCAGTAGGTGGCCTCGCCGCCGTCCACGGCGACCAGGTGGAAGGGCGGCACGCCCTTGGCGGTGGCGGCGGCCAGGAACTGCGGCAGTCCGAGGTCGACGAGGGCCGCCGCGGAGCCGCCGCGGCCGTGCAGGGCGAGGCAGACCGGCAGGTCGGCTCCGGGCGCGCTGCCGGGCGCGCTGCCGGGCGGGGAGACGACGGTCAGCTCGATGCGGCGGCCGCGGGCCTTGGAGGCGAGCTGGTCGGTGCGGACGGGGCCGGGCTCGACGGCCGGGACGGTGCCGTCCGGGCCGGTCATGCCGATGGCCCGGCGCAGCCGGTCACCCCCGGGCAGCACGTCCTCGATCATGGCGCCGCCGACCGCCGCGGTGCCGACGCCGGCGACCAGCAGCGCCCGCAGGAACCTGCGCCGGCCGGTGCCGGTCTCCGGCTGCTCCGCGGCCGGCGGACCCTCCGGTCCGCCTGCCGGTGCCTCGTCCCCGAGCACGGCGCGCCGCACCCCGCGGGACTGCTCCGGGATCCTCCCGACCTCCGCGGTCGTTCCGGCCGTCCGTTCCTCGCCGCTCGCTCCCAAGGCCCCTCCCCCGATCGATCTTGGGCCCCTACTCTACGGGCCGTCAGTTCCGGCCTCCCCGACCGCCCTTCCGGCAGGCCCCGGCCGCCCTCCGGCCGGTGCGCGGCCCGGACGGCCGCGCCCGCCTCAGTGGCGGCAGGCCCAGTGGGCGCCGGCGGTCGCCGCGTCGGCCTGGGCGCGCAGGGCGCGGACGGCCTCGGCCGGGTCCGCGGCGTTGTAGACGGCGGAGCCGGCGACGAAGACGTCGGCCCCGGCCTCGGCGCAGCGCTCGATGGTGGAGGGGGCGACGCCGCCGTCGACCTGCAGCCACAGGTCGAGACCGTGCTTGGAGATCAGCTCCCGGGTGCGGCGGATCTTGGGCAGCATGATGTCCAGGAAGGCCTGGCCGCCGAAGCCCGGCTCCACGGTCATGATGAGGATCATGTCGAGCTCGGGCAGCAGGTCCTCGTAGGGCTCGATGGGGGTGGCGGGGCGCAGGGCCATCGAGGCGCGGGCGCCCTTGGCGCGGATCTCGCGGGCGAGCCGGACGGGCGCGCTGGCGGCCTCGACGTGGAAGGTGACCGAGCCGGCACCGGCCTCGACGTACTGCGGTGCCCAGCGGTCGGGCTGCTCGATCATCAGGTGGCAGTCGAGCGGGGTGTCGGTGGCCTTGGCGAGGGACTCGACGATCGGCACGCCCAGCGTCAGGTTGGGGACGAAGTGGTTGTCCATCACGTCCACGTGCAGCCAGTCCGCACCGCGGACGGCCTCGGCCTCGTCCGCCAGGCGGGCGAAGTCGGCGGAGAGGATGCTGGGGTTGATCTGCGCCATGTCCGGGTACCTTCACAGCTCGGTGCGGGCGTTCGTCTGCGGCCGCCTCCTCCCATCATCGCGTGAAGCGGTGGCCGGAGGTGAACGCCGGGGCTCCGGGGTGACCCGCATCACAGACCCGATCACCGCAGGTCCGCTCAGGGGGCGACGGCAGCACCGCGTGCGCCCCGGCCCGCACCAGGAGCCGCACGGCTCCGGAGAGGCTGTCAGTCCGTGGCCGAACACGTCCATCCCGCCCGTGCCCTGTGGTGGCTCTTCGAGCCGGTGCACGCCCTCACCTACTTCGCGCCGGAGGGCCGGGCCGCCTACGAGGCGGTCGGCCTGCGCGGTTACTGGCGCGGCTACTTCGGCGGCCGGGCGGCCCCGCTCGGCCCGGTGGACGCGGCCCCGGTGGTCGCCGCCTTCTTCAACTTCGCACCGTCGATGGTCGAGCGGGCCCTGCCGGACATCTGGCACCGGGCCTCGCCGGAGGCGGCGCTGCAGGCGCGGCTCGCGGGGGCGCGGGCCACCCTGGGGCGGGTCCTGGAGGCGGTGAAGCCGGACCTGGTCGACCGCTCGGCGGAGCTGCTGGAGCGCGCGGTCGACGGACTGGACTGCGGCGGCC
Source organism: Kitasatospora arboriphila (assembly GCF_039528095.1). NCBI lineage: Bacteria > Bacillati > Actinomycetota > Actinomycetes > Kitasatosporales > Streptomycetaceae > Kitasatospora > Kitasatospora arboriphila. The sequence continues at coordinate 70,869 of NZ_BAAALD010000026.1, read as the reverse complement.
GGGTGCTGGCCGCCGCCAACGCCGCGCTGGCCCGCCCCGAGGACCGGCTCGGCCGGCTCTGGCAGGCGACGACGGTGCTGCGCGAGCACCGCGGCGACGGCCATGTCGCCGCCCTGGTCTCCGAGGGCCTGGACGGCTGCGAGGCGCTGGTGCTGCGCTGCGCGCTGGACACCCGCCGCGAGGCGCTGCAGCCGCACCGCGGCTGGACGGACGGGCAGTGGGACGCCGCGGCGGCGCGTCTGGCCGAACGGGGCTGGCTGCACGGGGACGGCACCGTCAGCACGGAGGGCCGCGCCCGGCACCGCGCGCTGGAGGCGGCCACCGACCTGGCGGCCGCCCGGGTCTGGGACGGCTTCCACCGCGCCGAGCTGGACGAGCTGGCGGCCGCGCTGCGCCCGATCGCCACGGTGTGCCGGGCCGAGCTGCCGCAGGCCAACCCGATCGGTCTGCCGGCGGCGGGCTGAGGCGACGCGGCGGCACCGGCGGGCACCGGTGCCCGGGTCAGAGCTCGGCGGGCGCCGTCCGGGCGGCGCGGGCGGTCCACCGGCCGTCGTGCCGGGTGATGCTGATGGGGTGTCCGAAGCAGGCGCTGATCAGCTCGGTGGTGACGACCTCCTCGACCGGCCCGGCCGCCACGCACCCGCCCTCGCGCAGCAGCAGGGCGTGGGTGGTGGTCTCGGGCAGTTCCTCCAGGTGGTGGGTGACCAGCACGGTGGCGAGGCCGGGGTGGCGCCCGCGCAGCAGGTCGAGGCTGCCGAGGAGGAGTTCGCGGGCGGTGAGGTCGAGTCCGGTGGCGGGCTCGTCGAGCAGCAGCAGCCGGGGCTGCGGCATCAGGGCCCGGGCGATCAGGGCGCGGCCGCGCTCGCCCTGGGAGAGGGTCGTCCAGGGGTCGTCGGCTCGGTGCGCCATGCCCATGGTGTCCAGCAGGTGTTCGGCGTGCGCGGACTGTTCGGCGGTGGGCCGCCACCGGGGTTCGGGTTCGATGCTGTTGGTGAGTCCGGTCAGCACGACGGTGCGGACGGGCAGCGGGGAGCGCAGCGGGTGGCGCGGGTTGACGTGGCCCAGGTGGGTGCGCAGGGCCCGGATGTCGACCCGGCCGAGCCGCCGGCCGAGGACGTGCACCTCGCCGTGGGTGGGGTGGGAGACCGCGCCGAGCAGGGCGAGCAGGGTGGACTTGCCGGCGCCGTTGGCGCCGAGCAGCGCCCAGTGCTGGCCGGCCTCGACGGTGAGGGAGACGTCCCGCAGCAGGTAGCGGCCGTCGCGCACCACGTCCACGGCGTCGGCGCGCAGCAGCGGCGCGTCGGGCAGCGGTTCGGCACTGGTCACGGCGGCCTCCCGGGCACGGTCGTGGCCGTACGGATCGGTTCCGGCCGGCCTCGGGCATCCGGATGATCTCAGACTTCGGCGGCCGGTGCGTTCGCGTGCCGTCCGTCGGACGGGCCGCCCGCCCGCACCCGCGGGCGCACCGCCCGGAAGGGAGCACGCCCTCCCGGGCGGCGGCCGGGCGGTCTCAGCCCTTCATCAGGGCGTTGAGCTCGCCGTAGTCCAGGGCGTCGGCGAGACCGGTGTAGGTGCCGGTGGCGGCCAGTTCGGCGGCGACCTTGCGGACGACCGCGTACGCGGCCTCGGCCACCGAGGAGCCGAGGCTCACCCGGGCGACGCCGAGGCCGGACAGCTCCGCCACGGACGGGGCGCCGGGGCCGGCGAGGATGTTGACGGGGGCGTCGATGCCCGCGGTCAGGGCGGCGACGACCGCGGGGTCGGTGACGCCGGGGACGAAGATGCCGGTGGCGCCGGCCTCCAGGTAGGCGGCGGCGCGCTCGATCGTCTCCTTGAGCCGGGTCTCCCCGGTCCCGACGGCGCGGAGGTAGGTGTCCACGCGGGCGTTGATGTAGAGGGGGATGTCGGCGTCGTCGGCGGCCCGGCGGGCCGCGGCGATCCGTTCGGCCTGTTCCTCGGTCGGCCGCAGGCCGGGGCCGCCGTCCGTACGGGCGTCCTCGATGTTGATGCCGACGGCGCCGGCCGCGAGGACCTCGGCGACGGTGGCGGCGACGTCGGCCGGGGTGGCGCCGAAGCCGCTCTCGATGTCGGCGGTCACCGGGACGGACACGGCGGCCGTCACCCGGCCGATCAGGGCGATCGCCCGGTCGCGGTCGAGGTGGTTGCCGTCCGCGGCGCCGAGTCCCCAGGCGACGCCGGCGCTGGTGGTGGCGACGGCCTTGGCGCCGGCCGCCTCGACCAGGCGGGCGCTGGCGGCGTCCCAGGCGTTGGCCAGGGCCAGCGGCGCGGCGGAGTCGTGGAGCGAACGGAACAGCTGGGCCTTCTGGTGCTGTGCAGTCATGTCCCGTATTGGACCAAGGCGGTGGGGCCGGCCGCTCGCGGTTTCGCGACACGGCCGTCGATCGGGGGGTGCCGGACCTGCTCGGCCGGGCGGGTTCCGGCCCGCTCGGCCCGGCGGAGGATTCCGGCCTACTCGGCCCGGCGCGGGGTGGGCGGCCCGAGGACGACGCCGCGGCCGGCGTAGAAGCGTTCCAGGTCGGGCCAGGGCACCCGGGCGTGCTGCTGCGACTCGCCGGGGAAGCCGGAGGGGTTGTGGATCAGCAGGGCGTCGTCGTCCGCGCCGACGGCGAGCACCAGGTGGCCGCCGGTCCGGGGCGGGGCCGGTTCCAGGGTGCGGATCGACGGGTGGACGGAGATCATCGGCAGTCGGCCGGCGTCGAGGTGGTCGCGGAGCTCCGCGGCCGGCAGCGGGGCGCGGGCGTCCGCGGACAGGCCCCAGCGCCCGCGGACGTACGCCGCGAAGGGGGCGTGGACGAGCCCGTCGAGCCGCCCGTCGGGGTGCCGGACGTAGGCGCCGGCCTCTCGGCTCTCCTCGGCGAGCCGCACGATCGGCGGGGCGACGCCCCACCAGTGGTCGAGCGCCATCCGCAGGCAGGCCATGCCGCAGGCGCGCCACGACCAGTACGCGTACTCGTCCGGGTCCGGCGCGCCCGACTCCTCCCAGCGCGGGTCGTCCTCGGCGAGGACGGTGCCGGCCAGGATGTCGGGGACGAGCTCGGGGGATTCCCACTGCGCGTAGTAGGGAACCGGGTGGCTGATCGGCTGCACAATGATCATTCTGACGCACGGCGGGACGGCCCGCCTCGCCGGTGGGGCCCGGACGCGCACGCCGCCCGGCACGTCCGGGCCGTGCGTCTGCGCCCCACCGGCCCGCGGCTCAGACGATGCCGGCGCCCCGCAGCAGCCAGCGGTTGGTGCGGCCGACCAGCCCGGCGCGGTCGAGCACGCCGACCACCTTGGCGGCCATCTCGGTCTTGGCGGCCCGCCAGTTCGGGTTCCGCTTCGCGGCCCGGCGGCCCTCCTTGGGGTCGATGCCGACGGCGGCGTACACCCGCGGGTTGATCAGGTGGGTGGTGGCGACGTGGATCACGATGCCCATCAGCAGCTGCTCGACCCGGCGGCGGACGGGCCCGAGGTCCTGGCGGACGAGCTCCTCGCGGGCGTAGGTGATGTGCCGGGACTCCTCGATGACGTGGATCCGGGCGACCTGGCGGGAGAGCGGCTGGAGCGACTCGTCGGCCATCATCTCGCGCTGGAAGGCGTCCAGGATCTCCTCGACGTACATCGTCCCGCCGAAGGTCTGGCTGTGCGTGGAGATCGCCTTGAACACCCGCCCGAGCTCGTGGGCGAGCCGGCCCGGGCCGTAGGCGGGCGCGCCCATCCACGCGATCATGCGGGCGAACATCACCGAGTGCCGGCACTCGTCGGCGATCTCGGTCAGCGCGTACTGGACGTGCGCGGTGGTCGGGTCCCGGTCGAAGGCGTGCCGCAGCAGCATCTGCATGAGGATCTCCTCGAACCAGATGCCGACGCTGGCGACGGCGGCCACCTCGTGCTTGCTGAGCTCGATCCGCTGCTCTTCGCTGAGGCGCTCCCACAGGTCGGTGCCGTAGAGGGAGATCCGCTGCGGCGCGATGTAGTAGGCGCCGGGCACGGGTCGGCTGTCCCAGTCGACGTCCTTCAGCGGGTCGAAGGACAGCTTGGCGGAGGAGGCGAGGAGGCGCTCGGCGGTGCGCCGGCGCTGCACGTCGCGCTCCTCCAGGACGGCTGCGGTGGCCTTGCGCGCGGTGGTCGCCATGGGGGTCCGCTCCTCGGTCGCTCGGGTGGGGTCTGCCAGGACCGTAGACCGTATTAGATTGACCGTCAATAACTCGCGCAGCAAAGACCGCCCGGCACCCGGGGGCCCGGCCGGGCCGTCTCTTTCGGATCTTGCCGGATCGGCGTGCGGCGGTGGGCGCCCGGCCGGGCGTGCCGGCGGATCGGCCTCGTACTGGACCGTACTCGGACGATGCGCCGGTGCGTCCGGCCGGGGGCACCTCCCGGCCGGAGGCCGGGGGGGGGAGGATGCCCGGCGTCGCGCGCCCGGCAAGATCCGAACGAGACGGCCTAGAGGTCGATGCCGAAGACGTAGACGGTGTCGGACGCCCGGTCGAGCCAGAAGGACGCGTGGGCCGGGGCCTGCGGGGCCAGTTCGGCGTCGAGCGAGGGGCAGCCGATCCAGGACGCGCCCTCGGGCCCCTTCCCGGCGAGCTCCTTCTGCCAGTAGCTGGTGAGGTCCGGCGCCGCCAGCGGCGCGCACTCCCGACCCGCCGTCAGTTCGGCGATCCGGCCGGGCGGCAGCCGGAAGAAGCCGGCCAGCCCCGGGTCCGGCGAGGGCAGCAGGTCGCGCGGCCCGTCGGTGGACCGCCAGGTCCCGGAGACGGCCGGCCCGAGCCGGGGGAACACCTCGTCGAACCAGTCGGTCGAGGTGTACCGGTCCTCCGCGCGCGCCTCGTCCCGCTGGACGACCAGCGTGCACCCGCCCAGGACGACCGCCCAGAACGCGGCGAACACCCCGGTCACCACCCACACCGACCTCGGCACCGCGCGCCGCTGCGCCTCCATGACGCCACCCCTCCCCCGTGTCCTGCCCGGACTCGCCCGCCCGGGCAGGACATCCGTTCTACCAGGCGTAGTCCTCCGGTGCGGTGCGGTGGCCCGGGAAGATCTCGTCGAGGCGCTCCAGCGCCTTGGCGTCCAGGGTCACGTCCAGCGCGCGGTTGGCGGCGTGCAGCTGGTCCAGGGTGCGCGGGCCGACGATCGGCGCGGTGACGCCCTCGCGGGAGAGCAGCCAGGCCAGCGCCACGTCACCGGGCTCGTGGCCGAGTTCGGCGGCGAGGTCCTCGTACGCCGCGATCTGCCCGCGGTGCTTCTCCAGGGTCTCGGCGGACCGGCCGGAGGCCCGGCGGACCCCTTCGCGCTCCTTGCGGAGCACTCCGCCGAGCAGGCCGCCGTGCAGCGGCGACCACGGGATCAGGCCGAGGCCGTAGTGCTGGGCGGCGGGCAGGACCTCCAGCTCGACGCTGCGCTCCAGCAGGTTGTAGAGCGACTGCTCGCTGGTCAGGCCGAGGAAGTTGCGGGCCCGGGCGGTCTCCTGGGCACGGGCGATGTGCCAGCCGGCGAAGTTGCTCGACCCCACGTAGATGATCTTGCCCTGGGCGGTCAGCACCTCCATCGCCTGCCAGATCTCCTCCCACGGAGTGGCCCGGTCGACGTGGTGCATCTGGTACAGGTCGATGTGGTCGGTCCGCAGCCGCTTGAGGCTGGCGTCCACGGCGCGGCGGATGTTGAGCGCGGAGAGCCGGCCCTCGTTGGGCCACTCCCCCATGTCGCCGTAGAGCTTGGTCGCGATCACCGTCCGCTCGCGGCGCCCGCCGCCCTGGGCGAACCAGTTGCCGATGATCTCCTCGGTGCGGCCCTTGTTCTCGCCCCAGCCGTAGACGTTGGCGGTGTCGAAGAAGTTGATGCCCAGCTCGTGGGCGGTGTCCATGATCCGGTGGGCGTCGGCCTCCTCGGTGTGCGGACCGAAGTTCATGGTGCCGAGGCAGAGCCGGGAGACGGTGAGGCCGGTGCGGCCGAGGTGGGTGAACTCCATGATTCCCACCCTCGGCCACACCGGCGGCCGCTGTCCAGGTTTTCGTTCAGGCGGTGGATCAATTCCGCCCGCCCGGACGGCCCGCACGGACCGCCCGCCCGCGGCCGCCGGGCACGAGGCCTCAGGCGGTGCGCCGCAGCAGCGCGAGGTACATCGCGTCGGTGCCGTGCAGGTGCGGCCAGAGCTGGACGTCGGGGCCCTCGCCGAGCCCGGGCAGGCCGGGCAGCAGCGGCCGGGCGTCGATCCACTCCACGCCGCTCTCGCCGCGCAGCACGTCGTCGACCACGGCACGGGTCTCGGCGAGGTGCGGCGAGCAGGTGGCGTAGCCGACCACGCCGCCGACCCGGGCGGCCCGGATCGCACCGCGCAGCAGGTCCCGCTGGAGCGGGCCGAAGCCGGCGATGTCCTCGGGACGGCGGCGCCAGCGGGCTTCCGGGCGGCGGCGCAGCGCGCCGAGGCCGGAGCAGGGCACGTCGACCAGGACGCGGTCGAAGCTGCCGGGCGCCCAGGCGGGCCGGGTACCGTCGGCGGCGATCACGGTGTACGGGCCGGGGTTGCCGGCGAGCGCGCGGGCCACCAGCCGGGCGCGGTGCGGCTGCTTCTCGGAGGCGACCAGGGCGGCACCGCGTTCGGCGGCGATCGCGCCGAGCAGCGCGGCCTTGCCGCCGGGTCCGGCGCAGCCGTCCAGCCAGACCCTGTCCGGCCCGTCGAGCGGCGCCGCGGCGAGCGCGAGGGCGACCAGCTGGCTGCCCTCGTCCTGGACGCCGGCCCGGCCCTCGCGGACGGCGGTCACCCCGGCCGGGTCGGCGCCCTCGGCGAGCCGCAGCGCGTACGGGGACCAGCGGCCGTCCACGCCCTCCGGCAGGGCCTCGCGGAGTTCGTCGACGGTGGCGCGGCCGGGGCGGGCGACGAGGGTGACCTCGGGCCGGTCGTTGTCGGCGCGCAGCAGGTCCTCGACGGCGGCGCGGCCGGAGGCGTCCGGCTGCCAGCGGCCGAGGGCGTCCCAGAGCGAGGAGACCACCCAGCGCGGGTGCGAGTGGACGACGGCGAGGTGGTCCTCGGCGTCCTCGTCGTACGGCGGGGCGACCTGCTCGATCCAGGCGTCGAGGTCCTGTGCGCTGATCCGGCGGAGCACCGCGTTGACGAACTTGGCCCGGCCGTCGCCGAGCACCACCCGGGCGAGTTCGACGGTGGCGGAGACCGCGGCGTGGCTGGGGATCCGGGTGGCGAGCAGCTGGTGGGCGCCGAGCGCGAGCACGTCGAGCACCGGCGGGTCGACCTCGCGCAGCGGCCGGTCGATGCAGGCGGCGATGATCGCGTCGTAGGTGCCCTGCTGGCGCAGGGTGCCGTAGACCAGTTCGGTGGCGAGGGCGGCGTCGCGGCGCTCCATGCCCTTCTGCTCGGCCTCGCGCAGCAGCGGCGGCAGGACGAGGTTGGCGTAGGCGTCGCGCTCGTCGACGGCGCGCAGGGCGCGGAAGGCGACGATCCGGGCCGGGTCCTTCTTGGGGCGGCGGTGCGGGCGGGGGGCGCGCTTGGCGCTGGGCGTGGTCACGTGGTGCCTCGAATGTGCTGCGGACGGAAGGTCTGGCGGGCGAAGAGGTGGGGCGGGTCCGGAACGGGGTCAGTCGCCGAGTCGCTCGCCGGACTCGATGCGGACCCCCCGGGCCCAGTCTGCCGCGCGCATCTGCTTCTTGCCCTGCGGCTGGACCTCGCCGAGCTCGATGTCGTGGCTGCCGGTGCCGACCCGGACGCTGTGCTTGGCCACGGCCATCTCGCCGGGGGCGAGTTCGGCGGAGCCGGGGAGCAGGGTGACCGGGCCGGCCAGCTTGAGGCGCTCGCCGCGGAAGACCGTCCAGGCGCCGGGGGCGGGAGCGCAGCCGCGGACGAGCCGGTCGACGCGCAGCGCCGGGTGGCTCCAGTCGATCCGGGCGTCCTCGACGTTGATCTTGGGGGCGACGGTGACGCCGTCGGCGGGCTGGGGCACGGCGTGCAGGGCGCCGTCCTCGATGCCGTCCATGGTGGCGGCGAGCAGCCGGGCGCCCGAGTGCGAGAGCCGGGTGAGCAGGTCGCCGCTGGTGTCGGCGGGCCGGATCTCCTCGGTGACGACGCCGTAGAGCGGGCCGGAGTCGAGGCCCTCCTCGATCTGGAAGGTCGAGGCGCCGGTGACCTCGTCGCCGGCCATCACCGCGTGCTGCACGGGGGCGGCGCCGCGCCAGGCGGGCAGCAGCGAGAAGTGCAGGTTGACCCAGCCGTGGCGGGGGATCTCCAGGGCGGCGGGGCGCAGCAGGGCGCCGTAGGCGACGACCGGGCAGCAGTCCGGGGCGAGTTCGGTGAGCCGGGCGAGGAAGTCCGGGTCGCTGGGCTTCGCCGGCCGCAGCACCTCGATGCCGGCCTCCTCGGCGCGCCGGGCGACCGGGCTGGCGACCGTGCGGCGACCGCGGCCGGAGACCGCGTCGGGGCGGGTCACCACGGCGACCACCTCGTGCCGGTCGGAGGCCAGCAGGGCGTCCAGGGCGGGGACGGCGACCTCGGGGGTGCCGGCGAAGACGAGGCGCATGGGTGCCTTTCTCGGAGGGGGCGTGCTCCGGCCCGGCGGGCGCGCGGCCCGGCGGGTGGAGGAGGTGGTCAGCGGGCGGAGCCGAAGGTGGAGTGCGGCGATATCCGGACGGTCGGCGCCGGGCCGTCGCCCCAGTCGGCCTCGCGGATCGCCTTGAGCGCGGCCTTGCGGGTCTCGCGGTCGAGGCGGTCGATGAAGACGATGCCGTCGAGGTGGTCGGTCTCGTGCTGGATGCAGCGGGAGAGCAGCTCGGTGCCCTCGATCGTCACCGGGTCGCCGTACATGGTGAAACCCTTGGCGACGACGCCGTGGGCGCGCTTGGTGTCGAAGCGCAGGCCCGGCAGCGACAGGCAGCCCTCGGGGCCGTCCTGCTCCTCGTCGGTGAGCGACAGGTCGGGGTTGATCAGGTGGCCCACCACGCCGTCGACGTTGTAGGTGAACACCCGCAGGGAGATGCCCAGTTGGGGCGCGGCGAGGCCGGCGCCGGGGGCGTCGAGCATGGTGTCGGTGAGGTCCTTGACCAGGCGCCGCAGTTCCTTGTCGAAGGTGGTCACCGGCTTGGCCTTCGTCCGGAGCACCGGGTCGCCGAAGATCCTGATCGGCTGGATCGCCATGACTGCGGGGGCTCCTCGGGACGTCGGCGGCAGGGAGGCGTACCTGCAGAGTCTATGCAATGGGCGCCGTACGCCGGGCCGGGGTTCGGCGAGGTCGGCGCGGGTGGGCGTGCGCCGGGGGCGCCCGGCGGCCGTCCCGGTCGTGCCCCACCGACCTTCTCGGACGGGCGCGTTACCCGGGCCAGGGGTCGGGCGTTGGTCAAGTGGAATTGACCGGGACGCACGGCGTCGCGGTCCACGCCGACCGTACGGAGAGGTGGCGCAGAGGCCATGGCCGAGCAGATCAACCACGATGCGCGGGCGCGGGCGAGCCTGCACCTGCTGGTGCGGGACATCGAGCGGGTGAGGCGCCAGGTGGACGCGCTGCGCACCCTGACCGCCCAACTGGGCAACGTCTACCGGCCCCGGCGGCCCAGCACCTCGGCGGGCTTCGTGGTGTACGGGCGGGCGCCCGCCCCGACCGTCCGGCTGGCGCAGGAGCTGCGCGAGAGCGTGGAGACGCTGGTGGCGGCGGCGGTCGAGTTCGACCGGGCGCTCGGCTTCTCCTGGGACTCGGTGGGCTCCGCGCTGGGCGTCACCAAGCAGGCGGTGCACCGCCGGTACGGCATGCGCCGGCCGGCCACCGAGCTGCTCGCGGCGGCCTCCGTCCCGGCGCCGCACGACGAGCGTGCGCCCGAGCCGCTCCACGAGCGGGCCGAGGCGCCCGTGCCCGGCCCCCTCCCCCGGCAGCGGCCGCAGGCCCGGCAGGGCGGCCTGGCCGCCCAGCCGGACGCCCGCGTCGCCCGCTGAGGCCCGGGCACCGCGGACCCGCCGGAACCGCGGCCCCTCGCCCCCGTCCGGGCGCGCGCAGGCCGCGGGGCGGGCCCGTCAGCCGCGGATCTCGTAGGCCCTGGCCCGGTCCGTGACGTCGGCGAGCAGCGGCTCCACCAGCTTCATCAGGTCGCCGTAGTCGGCGACCCGGCCGTCGGACCACTGCCCGAGGCCGGCGACCACGGCCCGCCCGACCCCGGAGAAGGCCTGCACCAGACCGCTGTCCGCCGCGAGCGTCGGCAGGCCGGATCCGGGCGGCGGCGCCTGCGCGCCGACCTGGTACGAGTCGTAGTTCAGCCCCAGCCGGGTGACCAGCTTCACGGTGTCGACCTGGTCCTTCATGGTGAAGACCGCCAGGTTGAACTGGTTGTTCCGGGCGTCCTTGTACAGCGCGATCTGGTGGCCGAGGCAGCCCTTGCTCTCGGCGATCATGGCCGCGAGGTCCGGGCCCACCGAGGTCGGCTCGGGGCAGGTCCCGAGGTCCTTGGACGCGACCCTGGTGTACACCGCGCCGGACGCGGTCTTCACCGTGGCGGGGAAGAGCTCGGCCAGCGGCGCCGGCGGGCGGCCGGAGAGCCGGGCGGCGGCCGACCCGGACGGCGCGGCGGACGCGGTGGCGGCGGACGCGGTGGCGGGCTTCGCGCCGGCGGTGGCGGCCGGGGCTGCCGACTGCTTCCCGTCGCCCTCCGGGCCCACCAGCTGGAAGGCGATCACGGTCAGCACCGCGGCGGTCGCGGCCAGCGCGGCGTTCCGCGGCCACACCCGCTTCGGCGGGGGCGGCGGTGCGCCGGGCCGCAGCAGGCCCGGCACCGGCCCCTCCTTCACCGGCGCGGCGCGGACGAAGTCCTCGTCCAGCACCACGTCGAACGGGTCGTCGGACGGCCCCTCCGGGCCCGGCGCACTGTCGCTGATCGGCACGGGCCCACCCTAGTGATCACCACCCCGCCGCAGGTCACGGCGTGATCACCATTCACGGCGCCCGGGCACCGGGCCCCGCCCCTCCTCACCCGGGCCCGTCCAGCACACCCCGCCCAGCACCCACCACCCCCACCAACACGAAACGACCCCGCCGACCGGCCGCAGCCGTAACGCCCAGCACCCGGGCCCTACCTCAGCCGAGCACGTC
>NZ_BAAALD010000026.1:28146-59688 GCF_039528095.1 Kitasatospora arboriphila | reverse complement strand
CGACACGAAACCCACGCGCCAACACACCCGGCCGCACACCCACCCCCACCAACACCAAGCGGCCCCACCGACCGGCCGCAGCCGTGGCACCCAGCACCCGGGCCCCACCTCAGCCGAGCACGTCCGACACGAAACCCACGCGCCAACACACCCGGCCGCACACCCACCCCCACCAACACGAAACGACCCCGCCGACCGGCCGCAGCCGCGCCGCCCGGCGCCCCGACCGGGCCCCGAACCGCCCCGCCTCAGCCGATGTCCGGCGGGTCGACCCGGATCCGCACCTGCTCCCCCGTCCGCAGCGCCATCCGCGCGATCTGCGCGGCCTTCAGCGCCGCGGCCAGCGCCGCCCCGCGGCCGGGCGCGACCCGGATCAGGGCGCGCTCCAGCTCCTCGCCGCGGCCGGCGGGGACCGGCACGGGCCCCAGGACGTCGGCGCCCTCGGGCAGCCGCAGCAGTCCGAGCAGGTCGGCGACGGCCTGCGGCGAGCCGGTCACCGAGGCCATCCGGGAGACCGGCGGGAAGTGCAGTTCGACCCGTTCGTCGAGCTCGGTCGCGGCGTGCCCGGCCGGGTCCCACCGGACGAGGGCCTGCACGGGCCGGGCGGTCGGCTCGGCGACGACCACCACGGTGCCGCCCGCGCCGGCCGGCCGGACGAGGGCCGCGGCGGTCAGCCAGCGCCGCAGCGCCTCCTCGCCGGCCCGCAGGTCGGGCCGGTTGAGCAGGGCCCAGCCGTCGAGCAGGAGGGCGGCGGCGTAGCCGCCCTCGGCGAGGGGTTCGGCGCCGGGTGTGGCGATCACCAGGGAGGGCGTGCCGGGCACCGTGGCGAGTACCGCGTCCCGCCCGGAGGTGCGGACGGGCACCCGGGGGAAGGCCTTGCCGAGTTCCTCCGCGGTGCGCCGGGCGCCGACGACCTGGGCGCGCATCCGGAAGGAGCCGCACTCGACGCAGTGCCAGTCCGTCTCGGGCGTGCCGCACCAGCTGCACTGCGGCGGGGTGTCGGCGCCGCCGGCCTCCAGCGGGCCGGCGCAGCGCCGGCAGCGGGCCGGGGTGCGGCAGCGGCCGCAGGCGAGCCGGGGGAGGTAGCCGCGCCGGGGCACCTGGATGAGGACGGGCCCGCGGGTCAGTGCGTCGCGGGCGGTCTCCCAGGCCACCGAGGGCAGCCGGGCGGCCTGGGCGGCGGCGTCCCGGGCCTGGTCGTGGTCGGTGACGGTGCGGATCCGCGGGGCGAGCGCCCGGACGGTCTCCCGGTCGGCGGTCAGCGGGCGGGCCCAGCCGGTGGCGACCAGCTGGGCGGCCTCGACGGTGGTGGAGAGGCCGCCGAGCAGCACGCCGGCGCCTTCGTCGGCGGCCCGCAGCAGGGCGACCTCGCGGACGTGCGGGTGGGGCGCGTTGGGGTCGCTGTGGCTGGAGTCGCCGTCGGACCAGACGGCGAGCAGCCCGAGGTCGCGGACGGGGGCGAAGACGGCGGCCCGGGTGCCGATCACGGCCCGGACGGAGCCCCGGCTGACGGCGAGCCAGTGCCGGTAGCGCTCCTCGGGTCCGGCGTCGGCGGCGAGCACGGTGTGCCGGCCGGGGCCGAGCAGGGCGGTGAGTGCGGCGTCGACCCGGGCGACGGCGCGGCCGTCCGGCAGGACGGCGAGTGCGCCCCGGCCGCCGGCGAGCGCGGCGGCGACCGCGCGGGCGATCTCCTGCGGCCAGTCGGGCCCGGGCAGCGCCGTCCACACCGCGCGGGGCGCGTGGCCGGCGGCGAGCGAGCCGAGGAAGGCCGGGCCCTGCGGGTAGCGGGCCCAGCTGCCGGGTTCGGGGGCGGGCGGCGGGGGCAGCGGTGCGGGCGAGGGCTCGGACTCGGCCCGGGCGTGTCGCGGCGGTACGGCCAGTTGCAGCACGTCGGCGAGGGTGCCGGCGTACCGGTCGGCGACCGCGCGGCAGAGCCGCAGCAGGGCGGGGGTGAGGACGCATTCGGGCGAGACCACCCGGGCGAGCGGGGCGAGCGGGCCGGCGTAGTCGGAGGAGGCGAGCCGCTCGACGACGTAGCCGTCGTGCAGGGCACCGCCCTCGCGCCGGCCGGAGGCGCCGACGCGGGCGCCGAAGCGGACGCGGACCCGGACGCCGGGCCGGGCGTCCTCGGCCATCGCCGCCGGCACCGCGTAGTCGAAGTACTGGTCGAGGCTGAGCACGCCCTTGTCGACCAGGACCCGGGCGACCGGCAGCTCCGCGGCCAGCTCGGTGCCGCGGGCCGCCCGCGGCCTGGACCGGCGGACCGTCTCCCGGATGAAGGCCAGCTGTTCGCCGGCGCCGTCTGTGCTGCTCATCGCCCTCATGGCTATCAGATCGCGCCGACAGACCGACGCAGGCGGCGGCCACCCCCGTGGGGGTGGCCGCCGCCTGCGGACTGCCGGGGCAGGTGGGTCAGGCGCTGACGGCCTTCTTCAGCTCCTCGACGCGGTCGGTGCGCTCCCAGGTGAAGTCCGGCAGCTCACGGCCGAAGTGGCCGTACGCGGCGGTCTGGGCGTAGATCGGGCGCAGCAGGTCCAGGTCGCGGATGATCGCGGCCGGGCGGAGGTCGAAGACCTCGGTGACGGCCTTCTGGATGTCCAGGACGGGGACGGTCTCGGTGCCGAAGGTCTCGACGAACAGGCCGACCGGCTCGGCCTTGCCGATCGCGTACGCGACCTGCACCTCGGCGCGGCGGGCGAGGCCCGCGGCGACGATGTTCTTCGCCACCCAGCGCATCGCGTACGCGGCGGAGCGGTCGACCTTGGACGGGTCCTTGCCCGAGAAGGCGCCGCCGCCGTGGCGGGCGTAGCCGCCGTAGGTGTCGATGATGATCTTGCGGCCGGTGAGGCCGGCGTCGCCCATCGGGCCGCCGATCTCGAAGCGGCCGGTCGGGTTGACCAGCAGGCGGTAGCCCTCGGTGACGAGCTTGATGCCCTCGTCGGCGAGCGCCTTCAGCTCCGGCTCCACGACGAACTCGCGGATGTCCGGGGTGAGCAGCGACTCCAGGTCGATGTCGCTCGCGTGCTGCGAGGAGACCACGACGGTGTCGAGGCGGACGGCCTTGTCGCCGTCGTACTCGATGGTGACCTGGGTCTTGCCGTCGGGGCGCAGGTACGGGATGGTCCCGTTCTTGCGGACCTCGGACAGGCGGCGGGAGAACCGGTGCGCGAGGGTGATCGGCAGCGGCATCAGCTCCGGCGTGTCGTCGCACGCGTAGCCGAACATCAGACCCTGGTCGCCGGCGCCCTGCTTGTCGAGCTCGTCGTCCTCGCCCTCGACGCGGTGCTCGTGCGCGGTGTCGACACCCTGGGCGATGTCCGGGGACTGCGAGCCGATCGAGACCGAGACGCCGCAGGAGGCGCCGTCGAAGCCCTTCTTCGAGCTGTCGTAGCCGATCTCGAGGATCTTGTCCCGGACGAGCTGCGCGATCGGCACGTAGGCCTTGGTGGTGACCTCGCCGGCGATGTGCACCAGGCCGGTGGTGATCAGGGTCTCCACGGCGACGCGCGAGGCCGGGTCCTCCTTGAGGAGGGCGTCCAGGATGGTGTCGCTGATCTGGTCAGCGATCTTGTCGGGGTGTCCCTCGGTGACGGACTCCGAGGTGAACAGGCGGCGAGACACAGCGCTCCCTGGGGTTGCAGCGGCTGCTGACTGAATGCCCCGGTCTTCGGGGCATCCGGAAAGACTTGATTCCTGGAGTGTAACGGGGGAGCACCGTCGGCGGGCACTCCCCTTGTGCGGCAGTCGTGTGACCGTCGCCCCGTCTGGTCAGCCGAGACGGGCGGCCACGGCGTCCCAGACGGCGTCCGCGAGGACCTCCTTGGGGCCGTGCGGCACCTGGGTCTCGCCGCCGTCGGCGGCGAGGACGGTGGCCGCGTTGGTGTCCTGGCCGAACGCCTTGCCGTCGCCGACCTCGTTGACCACGAGGAGGTCGCAGCCCTTGCGGGCGAGCTTGGCCCGGCCGTTGGCGAGCACGTCGTCGGTCTCGGCGGCGAAGCCGACCACCAGCTGGCCGGGGCGGGCCCGCTCGGCGGAGAGCTCGGCGAGGATGTCGGGGTTGCGCACGAGCACGACCGGGGCCGGGTCGACGCCCTCCACCTTCTTGATCTTGCCGGTGGCGTACTCGGCCGGGCGGAAGTCGGCGACCGCGGCGGCCATCACCACGGCGTCGGCGTCCAGGACGGCCTTGTGCGCGGCCTCGCGCAGCTGCAGCGCGGTGGACACCCGGACGACGTCCACGCCCGCGGGGTCGGGCAGCTCGGCGTTGGCGGAGAGCAGGGTGACCCGGGCGCCGCGGGCGGCGGCGGTCGCGGCCAGCGCGTAGCCCTGCTTGCCGGAGGAGCGGTTGCCGAGGAAGCGCACCGGGTCGAGCGGCTCGCGGGTGCCGCCGGCGGAGACCACCACGTGCCGGCCGGCCAGGTCCTGCTCGGCGGCGCCGCGGGCGAGCACCCGGCGGCAGGCCTCGAAGATCTCGGAGGGCTCGGGCAGCCGGCCCTTGCCGGTGTCCTTGCCGGTGAGCCGGCCGACGGCGGGCTCCAGCACCACGGTGCCGCGGCGGCGCAGCGTGGCGACGTTCTCCTGGGTGGCCGGGTGCTCCCACATCTCGGTGTGCATCGCGGGGGCGAGCACCACCGGGCAGCGGGCGGTGAGCAGCGTGTTGGTGAGCAGGTCGTCGGCCAGGCCGTGGGCGGCCTTGGCGAGCAGGTCGGCGGTGGCGGGGGCGACGACGACGAGGTCGGCGTTCTGGCCGATCCGCACGTGCGGCACCTCGTGCACGCTCTCCCAGGTCTCGGTGGCGGCCGGGCGGCCGGAGAGCGCGGCCCAGGTGGCCTCGCCGACGAAGTGCAGGGCGGCCTCGGTCGGCACCACGGTGACCTGGTGGCCGGACTCGGTGAACCGTCGCAGCAGCTCGCAGGCCTTGTAGGCGGCGATGCCGCCGCTGACGCCGAGGACGACGCGCGGTGCGTTCATGGGGGTGGATCTCCTTGTCCGGCCTCGCCCGGGTGGGGCTCGCCCTCACCCTACGGCGCATCAGACGGCCGGTGCACCATGACCCGGAGCACAGCGCAGGGCCCGCCGGAACACGTCCGGCGGGCCCTGCGCAGGGGGGAGGCTCAGGCGGCCTCGATCGCCTCGGCGGTGAGCATGCCGGCGTTGATCTCGCGCAGCGCGATCGACAGCGGCTTCTCGTGCACGTGGGTGTCGACCAGCGGGCCGACGTACTCCAGCAGGCCCTCGCCGAGCTGGGAGTAGTACGCGTTGATCTGGCGGGCGCGCTTGGCGGCGTAGATCACGAGGCTGTACTTGGAGTCCGTCGCCTCGAGGAGCTCGTCGATCGGCGGGTTGATGATGCCCTCGGGCGCGGTCATCGAAGAGGACACGCGAAAACCTTCCGAAAGTGGATTTGTGGTCTCACACAGTCTGACGAGCGGCTCGACGAGCCGATCGGGTCAGACTACACCGAGCAAGGCTAGCAGTTCGGCCGCTACCTGCTCGACGGAGGTGTTGACAAGGGTCGTGTCGAACTCGGTCTCGGCCGCCAGCTCGACCTTGGCCGCGTCGAGCCGCTGGTCGATCACGTGCTGGGGCTCGGTGCCGCGGCCGGTGAGGCGGCGGACCAGCTCGTCCCAGCTCGGAGGGGCCAGGAACACCAGCTGGGCCTCGGGCATCGACTCGCGCACCTGCCGGGCGCCCTGCAGGTCGATCTCCAGCAGGACGGGCTCGCCGCGGTCGAGCCGGTCCTGGACCGCCTGCCGGGGGGTGCCGTAGCGGTTGCCGGCGAACACGGCCCACTCCAGCAGCTCGCCGTTGGCGATCAGCTTGTCGAACTGGTCGTTGTCGACGAAGTGGTACTGGACCCCGTCCTTCTCGCCCGGCCTCGGGTGGCGGGTCGTCGCCGACACCGAGAGCCAGACCTCGGGGTGCATCTTCCTCATATGAGCGACGACCGTGCTCTTGCCGACCCCGGAGGGGCCGGAGAGCACGGTCAGCCGCGGACGCTCACTCATGCACCGATTATCCCGGATCGCGGACCGTCCGGGGACCAGGGGCCCGGCTCAGGTGGCCGCGCCGCCGAACTCCCGCTCCAGGGAGGCGATCTGGTTGGTACCGAGACCGCGCACACGACGGCTCTCGGAGATGCCGAGGCGCTCCATGATCTGCTTGGCGCGCACCTTGCCGACGCCGGGCAGGCTCTCGAGCAGGGCGGAGACCTTCATCTTGCCGATGACCTCGTCGTCCGCCTTGCCGGCCTTGATCACGTCGTGCAGCGACGCACCGGAGTGCTTGAGCTTGTTCTTCACGTCGGCGCGCTTCCGCCGAGCTTCGGCGGCCTTGGCGAGCGCAGCGGCGCGCTGTTCGGGGGTAAGGGGCGGAAGAGCCACGCCGTTCACCTCAGGTATGGATGGAAGGGATGAGCTATGACTGGTGGTGCCCGGCCTCCGGAGAGCAGGCTCTGACCTGCGCGGCGGCGGAATTCCGTCGCCTTCCGGTGACCTACCGCCGGACACTACCCAACTTAGGCCGCCACGTCAGGAAAAGAACACGAAAAGTCCTGGTCAGCCGGGGCAGACACAGGACTTTTCCGGGCAAATCAACCGCTCTCAGCGACGGTTGATCAGCCCTTTGTGACGCCGCTCACATCCTGGGCGAATCGTTCCGCCGCCTCTCGGAGTGCCGCGACCGACGGTCCGTGCTTCAGCACGTCGCGGCTGACGCTCGGCACGACGTTGCGCACGGAGTCGCCGAAGACCCTCGGCAGATCGGCCGCGGTGGCGCCCTGCGCACCCACGCCGGGGGCGAGCAGCGGGCCGTTGATCGCGAGGTCCGCGCCCGCCTCGGAGAGGGTCGCGCCGACCACCGCGCCGAAGGAGCCGAGCGGCTCGGCGCCGGCGTTCTCCGCCGCGAGCCGGCGCAGCACGCCCTGCGCCACGCTCTCGCCGTCCGCGGCGACGGCGCGCTGCACCTCGGCCCCCTCCGGGTTGGAGGTCAGCGCCAGCACGAACAGGCCGCAGCCGTTGGCGCGGGCCAGGTCCACCGCGGGCTGCAGCGAACCGAAGCCCAGGTACGGGCTGACGGTGAGCGCGTCAGAGAACAGCGGGCTGCCCGGCGCGAGGAAGGTCTCCGCGTAGGCGGCCATGGTCGAGCCGATGTCGCCGCGCTTGGCGTCCATCACGACCAGCGCACCGGCGGCCCGGGCGTCGGCCGTGCAGCGCTCCAGGACGGCGATGCCCTTCGAGCCGAAGCGCTCGAAGAAGGCGGCCTGCGGCTTGAGCACGGCGACCCGGTCGGCCAGCGCCTCCACCACGGTGCGGGAGAAGGACTCCAGGCCCGCGACGTCGTCGCCGAGGCCCCAGGCGGCGAGCAGCGAGGCGTGCGGGTCGATGCCGACGCAGAGCTGGCCGCGGGTGTCGAGGGCGTGGCGCAGGCGGGCGCCGAACGGGGCGAGGGTGGTCATGGGTGTCCTCCGGTCGTAGGGGTCGTCGTACGGGTCTCGTACGGGGTCGCGCGGGTCGTACAGGTCGTGCGGGGCGTGCCGGGGTCGTGCGGGGTGGTGCCGGGTCGGGTGGGGTGTCAGTCGCGGCGGTGGGCCAGGCCGACGGCGTCGGTGAAGGCGGCGAGGCCGCGGGAGGCGAGCTCGGTGCGCAGCTCGTCGAGGATGCGCAGCGGGGCCGTGGGGTCGTGCAGCAGAGCGGAGCCGATCGCGACGCCGCCGGCGCCGGCCGCGGCGAAGGCCAGCGCGTCCCGGCCGTCGGTGACCCCGCCCATGCCGAGGATCGGCACGGTGGGCAGGCGTCCGGCCAGCATCGCCGCGTGCACCAGGTGCACGCAGCGCAGCGCCACCGGCCGCACGGCCGGTCCGGAGAGCCCGCCGGGCCCGGCGGCGAGCGAGGGGCGCAGGGTGTCCGGGTCGATGTCCATCCCGGGCACGGTGTTGATCATGGAGAGGCCGTCCGCGCCGGCCCGGACGCAGGCCGCCGCGATGTCGGTGATCGACAGCACGTCGGGCGCCAGCTTCGCGTAGACCGGCAGGTCGGCGGGGGCCGCCCGGCGCACCGCCCGGACGAGGTCGTAGGAGATCGCCGGGTTCGCGGCGAAGACCAGGCCGAGGTCGGCGTGGCTGGGGCCGCCGATGTTCAGTTCCAGGCCGACCACGCCGGGCAGTCCGCCGAGCCGGGCCGCCAGGGCGGCGAACTCCTCGATCCGCTCCCCCGCGATCGACACCACCACCCGGGCGCCGCGCTCCGCCAGCCAGGGCAGCTCCTTCTCGACGAAGGCGTCGATGCCGGGTCCGGGCAGGCCGAGCGCGGTGAGCAGCCCGGCCGGGGTGGCGGCGGCCCGCGGCGTGGGGTGGCCGGCCCGCGGCCGCGGCATGATCGTCCGGGTGGTGACCGAGCCCAGCGCGTCCAGCGGGACGAACTTGGCGAGCTCGCGGACGGGACCGGCGCAGCCGGCCGCGGTGGTGAGCGGGTTCGGCAGGGTCAGCGGGCCGAAGGGTGCGGTGAGGTCGACGTCCTGCGGGTCCATCAGGCCCCCTCCAGATCGGCCGGCACCGCCCCGATGTCCGCCCAGCGGACCCGCGTGGCGTCGAACACCGGGCCCTCCGTGCAGACCCGGGCGAACCGGCTGACGCCGTCCGCGCCGACCACCGGGACGACGCACGCCGCGCACAGCCCGGTGCCGCAGGGCAGGTCGGTGGCGAGCAGCGCCCAGCAGCGGATGCCGAGGTCGGCGGCGGCCGCGGCGGTCAGTGCGAGGACGTCGGGCGGGCCGGCCGCGTAGACCACCGAGGCGTCGATCGCCCGGGCGGCCTGCGCGACCGGGTCGCTGACCAGGCCGGTGAGGCCGGCCGAGCCGTCCTCGGTCACCACCAGCACGTCCTGGGTGAGCGCCCGGGCCGAGTCGACGCCGTGCAGGGCGGCGGCGGTCGGCGCGCCCAGCAGGTAGCCGAGCTGGCCGCCGCGGGCGGTGAGCTGCTCGCCGAGGGCCGGCAGCGGGGCGGCGTGCTGGCCGTGGCCGACCAGCAGCGCCTTCACGGGTGCGTCGGGGACGGGGAAGGGCGTGCCGAGCGGGGCGATCAGGTCGAGCGGCCCGCTGCGGGGGCCGTCGGCGACCAGCAGCTCCAGGGTGTCGGCGGAGGCGTCGGCCCGGGCGATCGGGACGGCCTCGCGGACCACCGCGTGGTCGCCGGCCAGCGAGGCGAAGTGGCCCGGCCGGGCGCGGGACGCGGCCTCGGGCACCTCCAGCACCAGGCGGTGGTACGCGCCCTCCGCCGTGCACCCGTACACCTCCGCCCGCCACCGCACCGGATGGGCCATGTCCGACACCTCTCGATCGATCCGGGACGCCCCGGGGCGCGGCGCACGTCCGCGCCCGGAGTCCCGCGTCCACACCTGCAACTCGCCGGGAGGCCCGCAGGTCACGCCACGATCCTCCCGCCCCGTCCCGTTCCCCGCGCCCCTGGCGGGGCGCCCGGGGCGCGGGCGCTACGCCTTGGCGGTGCCGACGGCGTCGGCGATCGTCCGGTACCCGGAGGCCTTCAGGCGCGCGGAGAGGCCCTTGTGGACCCGCCGCATCCAGAACGGCCCCTCGTAGACGAAGGCGCTGTAGCCCTGCACCAGGTCGGCGCCGTGCACGATCCGCTGCCAGGCGTCCTCGGCCGTCTCGACGCCGCCGACCGAGATGATCGCCAGGCGGCCCTCGGTGCGGGCGCGCAGCCGCTGCAGCACCTCCAGCGAGCGGGCCTTGAGCGGCGCGCCGGAGAGCCCGCCCATGCCGATCTCCTCGACCCGGGCGGCGTCGGTGGCGAGCCCCTCGCGGCCGATGGTGGTGTTGGTGGCGATGATGCCGTCCAGGCCGAGGGTGAGGGCCATGTCGGCGATCTCGTCGATGTCCTCGTCGGCGAGGTCGGGGGCGATCTTCACCAGCAGCGGGACGTGGTGCGGGGTGACCTCGTCGGCGGCCTTGCGGACGTCCCACAGCAGCGGGCCGAGGATCTGCACGGCCTGCAGGTTCCGCAGGCCGGGGGTGTTCGGCGAGGAGACGTTGACGACCAGGTAGTCGGCGTGCGGGGCGAGGCGCCGGGTGGACTTCAGGTAGTCCTCGGTGGCGTCGGCCTCCTCGACGACCTTGGTCTTGCCGATGTTGATGCCGACGATCGGGGTGCCGGTGGCGCGGATCCGGCCGGTGAGGCGGGCGGCGACCCGGACGGAGCCCTGGTTGTTGAAGCCCATCCGGTTGATCAGGGCGCGGTCCTCGATCAGCCGGAACAGCCGCGGGGCGGGGTTGCCGGGCTGCGGCTCACCGGTGACGGTGCCGATCTCGACGAAGTCGAAGCCGAGCATCGACAGGCCGTCGATGCCGATGCCGTCCTTGTCGAAGCCGGCGCCGAGGCCGAACGGGCCGGGCAGGTCCAGGCCGAGCGCGGTGGTGCGCAGCGCGGGGTCGCGCGGGGCGAGGACGGCCTTCACGAGCTGCCGCAGGCCCGGGACGGAAGCGGCCAGCCGGATCCAGAAGAAGGCGAGGTGGTGGGCCTTCTCCGGGTCCATCTTCTTGAAGACCAGGTCGAACAGGAGCTTGTACACAGCGCCCTTCCTGTTGGGGTCGTCGGGCGAAGCCCGTCCAACAGGGGCGGTGGTCGGGCGGCGGGAGGGGAGGGTGTGGGGGGCACCAAGGTCTCCGGTGCCCCCCACGGTGGTCGGACTACTTGCGGCCGGCGTTGATCAGGGCCGCGTGCTCCTGGAGCGACATGACGCCGACGTCGCCGCGGTGCAGCGCGTCGATGCCCTGGACGGCCGCACCCATCGCCTGGACGGTGGTCAGGCAGGGGACGCCGCGCGAGACGGCGGCGGTGCGGATCTCGTAGCCGTCGAGGCGGCCGCCGGTGCCGTACGGGGTGTTGATGATCAGGTCGACCGCGCCCTCGTGGATCAGCTGGACGATGGTCTTCTCGCCGTTCGGGCCCTCGCCCTCGCTGTGCTTGCGCACCACGGTGGCGGGGATGCCGCCGCGCTGCAGCACCTCGGCGGTGCCGGTGGTGGCGAGCAGTTCGAAGCCGAGCTCGACGAGCGCGCGGGCCGGGAAGACCAGGTTGCGCTTGTCGCGGTTGGCGACCGAGACGAACACCTTGCCCTTGGTGGGCAGGGCGCCGTACGCGCCGGCCTGGGACTTGGCGTAGGCGGTGCCGAAGACCCGGTCGATGCCCATGACCTCGCCGGTGGAGCGCATCTCGGGGCCGAGCACGGTGTCGACGCCGCGGCCGGCCACGTCGCGGAAGCGCGACCAGGGCAGCACGGCCTCCTTGACGGAGATCGGGCAGTCGGCGGGCAGCGTGCCGCCGTCGCCCTCGGCCGGCAGCAGGCCCTCCTGGCGGAGCTCGGCGATGGTGGCGCCGAGCGAGATCCGGGCGGCGGCCTTGGCCAGCGGCACGGCGGTCGCCTTGGAGGTGAACGGCACGGTGCGGGAGGCGCGCGGGTTGGCCTCCAGCACGTAGAGGATGTCGCCGGCCAGCGCGAACTGGATGTTGATCAGGCCGCGGACGCCGACGCCGCGGGCGATCGCCTCGGTGGAGGTGCGCAGGCGCTTGATGTCGTAGCCGCCGAGGGTGATCGGGGGCAGCGCGCAGGCGGAGTCGCCGGAGTGGATGCCGGCCTCCTCGATGTGCTCCATGACGCCGCCGAGGTAGAGCTCGGTGCCGTCGTAGAGGGCGTCGACGTCGATCTCCACCGCGTCGTCGAGGAAGCGGTCGATGAGCACCGGGTGCTCGGAGATCAGGCCGGCGTGGCGCTCCAGGTAGGAGGCGAGCGAGGTCTCGTCGTAGACGATCTCCATGCCGCGGCCGCCGAGCACGTAGCTCGGGCGGGCGAGCACGGGGTAGCCGATCTCGTCGGCGATGGCCTTGGCCTCGTCGAAGGAGAACGCGGTGCCGTGCTTGGGGGCGGGCAGGCCGGCGTCGCGCAGCACGCGGCCGAAGGCGCCGCGCTCCTCGGCGAGGTCGATCGCCTCGGGCTGGGTGCCGACGATCGGCACGCCGTTGTCCTTGAGCGCCTGGGCGAGGCCGAGCGGGGTCTGGCCGCCGAGCTGGACGATGACGCCGGCAAGCGGGCCGGCCTGCTGCTCGGCGTGGACAATCTCCAGGACGTCCTCCAGGGTGAGCGGCTCGAAGTAGAGCCGGTCGGAGGTGTCGTAGTCGGTGGAGACGGTCTCCGGGTTGCAGTTGACCATCACGGTCTCGTACCCGGCCTCGGCGAGCGCGAAGGAGGCGTGCACGCAGGAGTAGTCGAACTCGATGCCCTGGCCGATGCGGTTCGGGCCGGAGCCGAGGATGATCACCGCGGGCTTGGTGCGCGGGGCGACCTCGGTCTCCTCGTCGTAGGACGAGTAGAAGTACGGGGTCCTGGCGGCGAACTCGGCGGCGCAGGTGTCGACGGTCTTGAAGACCGGACGGATGCCGAGGGCGTGCCGGACCTCGCGGACGACGTCCGGGCGCAGGCCGCGGATCTCGCCGATCTGCTGGTCGGAGAAGCCATGCCGCTTGGCGTGGCGGAGCAGCTCGGGGGTGAGCTTCTCGGCCTCGGCGAGCTCGCCGGCGATCTCGTCGAGCAGGAAGAGCTGGTCGACGAACCACGGGTCGATCTTCGTGGACTCGAACACCTCCTCCGGGGTGGCGCCGGCCCGGATCGCCTCCATGACGGTGTTGATCCGGCCGTCGGTGGGGACGACCGCCTTGGCGAGCAGCTCGGCCTTGTCGCCGAGGGGGCCGGCCCAGGAGAACTGGCTGCCCTTCTTCTCCAGCGAGCGCAGCGCCTTGTTGAGCGCCTCGGGGAAGTTGCGGCCCATCGCCATGGCCTCGCCCACCGACTTCATGGTGGTGGTGAGGGTGGCGTCGGCGGACGGGAACTTCTCGAAGGCGAAGCGCGGGACCTTGACGACGACGTAGTCGAGCGTCGGCTCGAAGGAGGCCGGGGTCTGCTCGGTGATGTCGTTGGGGATCTCGTCCAGGGTGTAGCCGACGGCCAGCTTGGCGGCGATCTTGGCGATCGGGAAGCCGGTGGCCTTGGAGGCGAGCGCCGAGGAGCGGGAGACGCGCGGGTTCATCTCGATGACGATGACCCGGCCGTCCTCGGGGTTGACGGCGAACTGGATGTTGCAGCCGCCGGTGTCGACGCCGACCTCGCGGATGACGGCGATGCCGATGTCGCGGAGGATCTGGTACTCGCGGTCGGTGAGGGTCATCGCCGGGGCGACGGTGATGGAGTCGCCGGTGTGGACGCCCATCGGGTCGAAGTTCTCGATGGAGCAGACGACCACGACGTTGTCGTGCTTGTCGCGCATCAGCTCCAGCTCGTACTCCTTCCAGCCGAGGATGGACTCCTCCAGGAGCACCTCGGTGGTCGGCGAGAGGGCCAGGCCCTGGCCGGCGATGCGGCGCAGGTCCTCCTCGTCGTGGGCGAAGCCGGAGCCGGCGCCGCCCATGGTGAACGAGGGGCGGACGACGACGGGGTAGCCGCCGAGGGTCTCGACGCCCTTGAGGACGTCGTCCATCGAGTGGCAGATCACCGAGCGGGCGGACTCGCCGTGGCCGATCTTGGCGTTGACGGCCTCGACGACGCCCTTGAAGAGGTCGCGGTCCTCGCCCTTGTTGATCGCCTCGACGTCGGCGCCGATCAGCTCGACGCCGTACTTGTCGAGGGTGCCCGCCTGGTGCAGGGAGATGGCGGTGTTGAGCGCGGTCTGGCCGCCGAGGGTCGGCAGCAGCGCGTCGGGGCGCTCCTTGGCGATGATCTTCTCGACGAACTCCGGGGTGATCGGCTCGACGTAGGTGGCGTCGGCGATCTCCGGGTCGGTCATGATCGTGGCCGGGTTGGAGTTGACCAGGACGACGCGCAGGCCCTCGGACTTGAGGACGCGGCAGGCCTGGGTGCCGGAGTAGTCGAACTCCGCCGCCTGGCCGATGACGATCGGGCCGGAGCCGATCACCAGGACGGACTTGATGTCGGTGCGCTTCGGCACGGGTCAGCTCCCAGCGGTGGTACGGGCCGGGGCGCCGGCCATCAGGTTGACGAAGCGGTCGAAGAGGTACGCGGCGTCGTGCGGGCCGGCCGCCGCCTCCGGGTGGTACTGCACCGAGAAGGCGGGGGTGTCCAGGCACTGGAGGCCCTCGACCACGTCGTCGTTGAGGCAGACGTGGGAGACCTCGACGCGGCCGAACGGGGTGTCGCTGACCCGGTCCAGCGGCGCGTTCACGGCGAAGCCGTGGTTGTGCGCGGTGACCTCGACCTTGCCGGTGGTGCGGTCCTGCACCGGCTGGTTGATGCCGCGGTGGCCGTACTTGAGCTTGTAGGTGCCGAAGCCCAGGGCGCGGCCGAGGATCTGGTTGCCGAAGCAGATGCCGAAGAACGGGGTGCCCCGCTCCAGCACGCCGCGCGCCACCTCGACCTGGTGGTCGGCGGTGGCCGGGTCGCCCGGGCCGTTGGAGAAGAACACGCCGTCGGGGGCGACCGCGTAGACGTCCTCGATCGTGGCGTTGGCCGGCAGCACGTGCACCTCGATGCCGCGCTCGGCCATCCGCTGCGGGGTCATCGCCTTGATGCCGAGGTCCAGGGCGGCGACGGTGAACCTCTTCTCGCCGATCGCCGGGACGACGTAGGGCTCGGTGGTGGCGACCTCGGCGCACAGGTCGGCGCCCTTCATCTCGGGCGCCTGCAGCACCCGGGCGAGCAGGGCCTGCTCGTCGGCGAGGGCCGGGCCGGAGAAGATGCCGACGCGCATCGCGCCGCGCTCGCGCAGGTGGCGGGTGAGCGCCCGGGTGTCGATGCCGCTGATGCCGACGACGCCCTGGTTCGCGAGCTCCTCGTCCAGCGAGCGGCGGGAGCGCCAGTTGGAGGCGACCCGGGCGGGGTCGCGGACGACGTACCCGGCGACCCAGATCTGCTTGGACTCGTCGTCCTCGTCGTTCCAGCCGGTGTTGCCGATCTGCGGGGCGGTCATCACGACCACCTGGCGGTGGTACGACGGGTCGGTCAGGGTCTCCTGGTAGCCGGACATGCCGGTGTTGAAGACCGCCTCGCCGAAGGTCTCGCCGACGGCGCCGTACGCCTGGCCGCGGAACGTCCGGCCGTCCTCCAGGATGAGCACGGCGGGCACTCGCTCCCGCCTGGTGCGAGGCGTGGTGGGGGCAGGTGCGGTCATGGGGCGGCCTCTTCCGTCTTCTTCGTCTTCGTTCGTTCGGTCAGAGCCTCGACCGCCTCGACCCAGGCGGTGTGCTCGTCGGGGTGGTCGGCCCGGAAGCCCGAGTCCAGGGCGGTGCCCCGGTGGTTCCAGGTGACGACCAGCAGCCCGGCGGGGACGACCTTCCCCGCGATGCCCGAGTCGCGCCGGGCGCCGGTCAGCGCCGCGGCGGGGATCCACAGGTCCTCGTCGCCGGGGCGGCGGACCAGGAGTCCCTGCTCGGTCAGGGTCAGCTCGGCCAGGCTGCGGGTGCCGAGGCCGTGCGCGACGACCCGGTCCAGCCAGTTACCGGCCGTGGTGGAGCCGTGGTAGCGGCCCTTCGCCCGCAGCAGCGGCGCCCCGGGGTCGGCGGGCGCGGCGGGCAGCGGCGGCAGCTCGGACTGCAGCGTCCGGCGCCAGTTCCAGCCCTGCCGCATCAGCCAGTAGACCAGGGCGATCAGGATCAGCAGGCCGACCGTCCAGCCGATGTAACCGGGCCAGTTGGTGACCCTGGCCTGCTCGGCGGCGAGGCCGGTCACGCCAACCCGTCCCGGTCGGCCAGCTCGCCGGCCAGCACGGTCGCGCGGCCGCGCAGGAAGGTCGCGTGCACGCGTCCGGGCAGGTCGAGGCCGCGGTAGGGGGTGTTTCGGCTGCGGGTGGCGAAGCTCTCGGGATCCACGGCACCACGGTACGCGGGATCGAAGAGCACCAGGTTCGCCGGCTCACCCACCGAGATCGGGCGGCCCTGGCCGGTGAGACGGCCGATCCGCGCCGGTCGGTAGGACATCCGGTCCGCGACGGCCTCCCAGTTCAGCAGGCCGGTGTCCACCATCGTCTGCTGGACGACCGAGAGCGCCGTCTCCAGGCCGACCATGCCCATCGCGGCGACCGCCCACTCGCAGTCCTTGTCCTCCGCGGGGTGCGGGGCGTGGTCGGTGGCGACCGCGTCGATGGTGCCGTCGGCGAGCGCGGCGCGCAGCGCCTCGACGTCGGCGGCGGTGCGCAGCGGCGGGTTGACCTTGTAGACCGGGTCGTAGGTGCGCACCAGCTCGTCGGTGAGCAGCAGGTGGTGCGGGGTGACCTCGGCGGTGACGTTCCAGCCCTTGGCCTTGGCCCAGCGGACGATCTCGACCGAGCCGGCCGTGGAGACGTGGCAGACGTGCAGGCGGGAGCCGACGTGCGCGGCGAGCAGCACGTCGCGGGCGATGATCGACTCCTCGGCGACGGCCGGCCAGCCGCCGAGCCCGAGCTCGCCGGAGACCTGGCCCTCGTTCATCTGGGCGCCCTCGGTGAGGCGGGGCTCCTGGGCGTGCTGGGCGACGACGCCGTCGAAGGCCTTCACGTACTCCAGGGCGCGGCGCATGATGACCGCGTCGTCGACGCACTTGCCGTCGTCGGAGAAGACCCGGACCCCGGCCGCGGAGTCGTGCATGGCGCCGAGCTCGGCGAGCTTCTTGCCCTCCAGGCCGACGGTGACGGCGCCGACCGGCTGCACGTCGCAGTAGCCGGACTCCTGGCCGAGCCGCCAGACCTGCTCGACGACGCCGGCGGTGTCGGCGACGGGGAAGGTGTTGGCCATCGCATGGACGGCGGTGTAGCCGCCCTTGGCGGCGGCCTGGGTGCCGGTGAGGACGGTCTCGGCGTCCTCGCGGCCGGGCTCGCGCAGGTGGGTGTGCAGGTCGACCAGGCCGGGCAGGGCGATCAGGCCGTGGGCGTCGATGTCGACGTCCGCCTCGACGGTCAGGCCCTCGCCGATCTCCCGGACGACGCCGTCGGCGATGTGGATGTCCTTGGGGGCACCGCCGAGGATCTGGGCGTTGCGGATCAGGTAGCTGGTCACTGGGCGGTCTCCGAGGAGTCGGTGCGGGGGCTGTCGGCGAGGGTGGCTCCGCCGAGCAGCAGGTAGAGGACGGCCATCCGGATGGAGACGCCGTTGGCGACCTGCTCGACCACGGTGCAGCGCGGCGAGTCGGCGACCTCGGCGGTGATCTCCATGCCACGGACCATCGGGCCGGGGTGCATCACGATGGCGTGCTCGGGGAGCTGCGCCATCCGGATGCCGTCCATGCCGTAGCGGCGGGAGTACTCGCGCTCGGTGGGGAAGAAGGCGGCGTTCATCCGCTCGCGCTGGACGCGGAGCATCATCAGCGCGTCGGTCTTCGGCAGCACCGCGTCCAGGTCGTAGCTGACCTGGCAGGGCCAGTTCTCGATGCCGATCGGCACCAGGGTGGGCGGGGCGACGAAGGTGACCTCGGCGCCGAGCGTGGTCAGCAGGTGCACGTTGGAGCGGGCGACCCGGCTGTGCAGGACGTCGCCGACGATGGTGATCCGGCGGCCGGCGAGGTCCCGGCCGGGGCCGGGGTTGAGGTGGCGGCGCATGGTGAAGGCGTCGAGCAGGGCCTGGGTGGGGTGCTCGTGGGTGCCGTCGCCGGCGTTGATGACGCTGCCGTGCAGCCACTCGGACTGGGCGAGCCGGGCCGGCGCGCCGGAGGCGTGGTGCCGGATGACGACCGCGTCGGCGCCCATGGCCTGCAGGGTGAGCGCGGTGTCCTTGAGGCTCTCGCCCTTGGAGACCGAGGAGCCCTTGGCGGAGAAGTTGATGACGTCGGCGGAGAGCCGCTTCTCGGCGACCTCGAAGGAGGTCTTGGTGCGGGTCGAGTCCTCGAAGAAGAGGTTGACGACGGTGCGGCCGCGCAGGGTCGGCAGCTTCTTGACGGCGCGTCCGGAGAGCTGGGCGAGCTCCTCGGCGGTGTCCAGGATGAGCAGGGCGTCGTCGCGGGCGAGGTCGGCGGTGGAGACGAGGTGGCGCTTCACGCGGGTCACTCCGGAAGGTGCGGTTCGGCGGCGAGCGCCTGGGTGGAACGGGCCGTGTAGTCGCGGTCGCCGACGAGGACGGCGTCGCGGCCGTCGCTGTCGGCGAGCTGCACCTGGACGGCCTCGCGCAGCGAGGTGGGCAGGTTCTTGCCCACGTAGTCGGCGCGGATGGGCAGCTCGCGGTGGCCGCGGTCGACCAGGACGGCGAGCTGGACGGCGCGCGGGCGGCCGATGTCGCTGAGGGCGTCGAGCGCGGCGCGGATGGTGCGGCCGGAGAAGAGCACGTCGTCGACGAGGACGACCAGCTTGCCGTCGATGCCGGAGGCCGGGATCTCGGTGTGCTCCAGGGCGCGGGCCGGCTTCAGCCGCAGGTCGTCCCGGTACATCGTGATGTCCAGGGTGCCGAGCGGGATGTCGCGGCCGGTGATCTGCGTCAGCCGGGCGTGCAGCCGGCGGGCGAGGTGGACACCGCGGGTGTGGATGCCGAGCAGGACGACGTCCTCGGCACCCTTGGCACGCTCCACGATCTCGTGGGCGATCCGGGTGACGACCCGGGCGATGTCGGTGGCGTCCAGCACCTGGTGGGGCGGACGCGGCGCAGTGGTTCCGTCTGTGGTCATGCCGAAGCGGACCTCCTTCCCCGCCTCACGGGACGGGTCTTAAAGGATGTCTGGGATTGGCGCCCGGCGCACCGGGGCCGCGCCCATGCTATCAGTGCGGCCCCCACCCCCTGGGAGGGCACCGTTCCGTTTGCCGTCCCCGCAGGTCAGCCCGCACCCCGGGGGCAGATCGGCGGCCTGCCGCCGCACTATTCGCACGACTGCCCCATTCGGCTTGACGCGACTACCTCACTCTACGTAACCTCACAGTGAGTTACGGGACCGGCGCCGTACCCACCGGTTCGGACGAACGGTCCGCGGTCACCACCCGCGCTCTCGTGGCTCTTCACTGCACGCGAAGCAATATTGTCCGGGGAGATCAATGTCCAGCGACTACGCGAAGCAACTCGGGGCGAAGCTCCGGGCCATCCGCACTCAGCAGGGGCTCTCCCTGCACGGCGTCGAGGAGAAGTCCCAGGGTCGCTGGAAGGCCGTCGTCGTCGGCTCCTACGAGCGTGGCGACCGCGCCGTCACCGTGCAGCGCCTCGCCGAGCTGGCGGAGTTCTACGGCGTGCCGGTGCAGGAGCTGCTGCCCGGCGGCACCCCCGGTGGTGCGGCCGAGCCGCCGCCGCGCCTGGTCCTCGACCTGGAGAGACTGACCCAGGTCCCGTCGGAGAAGGCCGGCCCGCTGCAGCGCTACGCGGCCACCATCCAGAGCCAGCGCGGCGACTACAACGGCAAGGTGCTCTCGATCCGCCAGGACGACCTGCGCACCCTGGCCGTGATCTACGACCAGTCACCGTCGATCCTCACCGAGCAGCTGATCAGCTGGGGCGTGCTGAACCCTGACGCGCGCCGCGCCGTCCGCGAGGAAGACGCGGGCTGACCCCTCCTCCCTTTGCAGAAACGTCACGGCGGGGCGTGCGGCAGCTGCCGCACGCCCCGCCGTGGTTCCGCCCCCGGCCCGCGCACCGGCACCCCGCACCGCCGCCGTCAGCACACCGTGCCCAGGCTGAAGCCCGGCTCGGCCCGCACCTCGTCCAGCTCGACCGCCGCCGGCGCGTAGCCGCCGCCCTCGCTCTGCCAGGCCCACGCGACCTGCCGGTACTCGCCGCAGGCACCGGCCGACCCCTGCGAGCCGTGCAGCAGCGCCGCCCCCGGCAGCTCCCGGTAGAGGCCCGCGCACAGCACCGCGCAGACCAGGTCCAGGTCCTCGTCGTTGATCCGCACCACCCCGTCCTCCCAGTGCAGGATCCGGGCCTCCGCCTCCAGCCGGCCGCCCGGCGCCTCCACCGCGCACAGGAAGCGGTACGCGCCGAACCCGGCCCCGACCAGCATCCGGCGGAACAGCTCGGCGCCCCGCTGGTGCGCCTGTCGCACCAGCACCGCCGCATCCTCGGTGTCCCCGCCGTCCCCGCCGTCCCCGCCGGGCACGCGGTCCAGCAGCAGCTCGACGTGGCGCAGCGTCAGACCGCTGTCCCGCGCGCGGACCAGCCGCGGCACGAAGTCGCCGACGAGCTCCTCGCCCTGGTACGGCAGCAACTGCGTCTGCAGCGGCGGATTGACCAGGTACCGGTCCCGGGAGACCGGCTCGGCCGGGTCCAGCCGGTGCAGCAGGCAGAAGTCGGCGAAGTCGTCGACGTGGAACATCCGGGCCTGCACGGTGCCGTACGTCCGGCGGGCCTCGGCCAGCAGCACGGCGGTGTCCAGCAGGTAGCTGTCGAAGTCCGCGGCGTCCGTGAGGCGCCAGGCGCGGGCCCGCTCGAAGTCCTCGGCGCTGGTGAGGATGCCCGTGACGAAGGCCTCCTCGCCGTGCGGACGGCCTGCGGCGGCGGCGTTGGCGGTGCAGCGGGAGGGTCGGGGGGCGCGGGGGTTGCGGGACATCGTCGACTCCTGCGGGGCGGTGCGGTCGGTCGCCCCTGTTCCTCCCCATCCCCGCGGGCCGCACACGCACCGGTTGTCACAGCCCTGTAACTGAAAGCAACGAGGCGGCGGCAACCGCCCCCAGGGGCACGGGCGACACCTCAGGGGCGCGTGGGGGCACCTCCCGGCCGAAGGCCGGGGGAGAACTGCGCAACGTGAGGGCGGTCAGATCGACAGGTCCGGGCATTCGAGGTCGGCCCGAACCGTACGGATGCCCGCTCTCGGACTGCGCAGTTCCCCGCGCCCCTGAGTGATGGCCCCTCTCGGATTGCGCAGTTCTCCGCGCCCCTGGGTGGCCGGCCGCCCCCGGACGGACCCGGGTGATCGTCCGTCAGGACCTGGGGGCGCGGGCGAGTTGGCGGGACTGGGCGACCAGGCGGCCGGTCTCGTCCCAGATCTCGCAGTCCTCCTCGAAGTAACCGCCGGCCAGGTTCCGGGTGGCGTGCGCGACGCGGAGCCAGCCGGGCGCCGGCTTCGCCCGGAGGTGGACGGTGAGTTCGACGGTCGGCGCCCAGCCGGGCCGGCCGAGGTCGAAGGTGACGGGCGGCAGGGAGTCGGCGACGAGCAGCAGAAGCAGCGGGTCGGGCTGCCGCCCGTCGGCGAGCCGGAACCAGCCCTGGATGCGGCCGTTCCCGGAGGGCTGCCCGAGGGCCCAGCCGACGGTGGCCGGGTCGAGCCGGAGGTCGAACCGCTCCAGCAGCGCGGCCTGTTCGATGAGCTGCGGCGGCGCGTGCTCGACGCCGATGCATTCGTCCGGCAGCGGCATCACGGGCGGCAGGGCGCTGGTGGCGACCTCGGCGTCGAGGGTGTCGAGGTCGCCGAAGGTGGCGAGCACCCGGAGCCGTTCCTCGCCGTCCTGGAGGAGCGAGGCGGTGCCGGTGGTGAGGCTCCGGCCGCGGCGGACGGTCTCGGTGCGGACGGTGGCCGGGCCGGGGCGGGAGGCGGAGAGGTAGTGGCCGGTGATGGAGAACGGGTCGCGGTGGTCGCCGTTGGCGAGGGAGAGGGCGTGCCCGGCGACGGCGAGCAGCAGGCCGCCGTTGACGCCGCCGCCGATCTGCCAGCCCGCGCCGAGTTCGGCGTCGTACCGGCCGGGCTCCGCGGCGTGCGGGGTGAGTGCGATGCCCTGGTCGAACTCGCTGCGTGTCGCGGTGGTCATCGGTGGTACGCCCTTCGCCTCAGCCATTACTCACCGGTAGCCTACGCCTCCGCACGGGGCGGGCGAAGGCCCGGGAGCGGACGCCGGCCCGGGAACGCGCGAAGGGCTGCGGGCCGGGTTCGGCCCGCGGGCCCGCCGGACCGGTTCGGTCCGGCGGCCTCTCGGGCCGTCCGTGCGGGGCGCGGGGCCCGGTCGCGACGGCTCAGTCGCGGCGGATCTGCGGCTTGAGATCCATGAAGCGGGCGAGCAGGCCGTTGACGAACGCCGGGGACTCGTCGGTGGAGTACTCCTTGGCGATCTCGACGGCCTCGTCCAGGACGACCGCGTCCGGGACGCCGTCCTCCCAGATCAGCTCGTAGGCGCCGATCCGCAGCACGTTGCGGTCCGCGATCGGCATCCGGTCGAGCGTCCAGCCGACCGCGTAGGTCGAGATCAGCTCGTCGATCCGCCGGGCGTGGCCGCTGTACCCCTCGATCAGCTGCATGGTGTACTCGCCGACCTGCGGGGTGGTCTCACCCGGCTTGGCCTCGCGTGCCCGGCCCACCCACTCGGCGAGCACGCGCTCGGGCGCGACCCCCCGGTGGTCGGCCTCGAAGAGGATCTGGAAGGCCCGGGTGCGGGCCTTGGTACGCGCGTTTGACACGATTACTTGACCCGGCCGAGGTAGCTGCCGTCGCGGGTGTCGACCTTGACCTTCTCACCGGTGGTGACGAAGAGCGGGACCTGGATCTCGGCGCCGGTCTCCAGGGTGGCCGGCTTGGTGCCGCCGGTGGAGCGGTCGCCCTGGACGCCCGGCTCGGTCTCGGCGATGGTGAGCTCGACGGCGGCCGGGAGCTCGATGTACAGCGGGACGCCGTCGTTCTGGGCGACCAGGGCCTCGAAGCCCTCGAGCAGGTACTTGGCGGCGTCGCCCACGGTGGCGGCGTCGACCGGCACCTGGTCGTAGGTGTCCATGTCCATGAAGATGAACTGCTCGCCGTCGCGGTACGAGTACTGCATCGTGCGCTTGTCGACGTTGGCGGTCTCGACCTTGATGCCCGCGTTGAAGGTCTTCTCGACGACCTTGCCGGTCAGGACCTCCTTGAGCTTGGTGCGCACGAAGGCCGGGCCCTTGCCGGGCTTCACGTGCTGGAACTCGACGACGGACCAGAGCTTGCCGCCCTCCAGCTTGAGGACCATGCCGTTCTTGAGATCGTTCGTAGAAGCCACGAGCGCACTAACTCCTGATATAGCTGTCAAGGAACCAAGGGCTGCGCCTCCTGCCTCCCGCCGGGCGGGCTACAGGGCGAGGAGCTCCTTGGTGGTGATGGTGAGCAGCTCGGGCCCGCCCTCCTCGAGGGGGCGCACGACGAGCGTGTCCTCGATCCGGACCCCGCCCCGCCCCGGGAGGTGCACCCCCGGGCCGACGGTGACCGGCACGCGATTGTCCAGTTTACCCATGTCGGCGGGTCCCAGGCGCGGCGCCTCCCTGATCTCCAGGCCGATGCCGTGTCCGACCGGGTGCGCCGGGCTGTCGGTGTGGCCCGCGGCCTGCAGCACCTCGCGGGCGGCCAGATCGGGTACGGACTCCGAGACGCCCGGGCCGAGCGCCTCGCGTCCGGCCCGCTGGGCGCGGAAGACCAGCCGGTGCAGTTCGACCTGCCAGGGCGCCGGGGCGGCGCCGATGACGAAGGTCCGCGCGGTGGAGACGCCGTACCCGCGGTAGCAGGCGCCGAGCACGACGGTGAGGAAGTCGCCCTCCTCGACCCGCCGGTCGGTGGGCTGGTGGGCCTCCAGGCCGGAGTGGCTGCCGGTGCCGACGGAGACCGGGAAGGCGGCGCGGTCGGCGCCGTGGTCGATCATCCGGCGCTCCAGCTCCATCGCCAGGTGCCGCTCGGTGCGGCCGACCAGGATCGACTCCAGCAGTTCGCTGAGCGCCTGGTCGGCGATCTCGGCGGCGATCCGCAGGTCGGCGATCTCGTGCTCGTCCTTGACGACGCGCATCCCCTCGACCGCGGTGCCGAGGTCGGCGAGCCGGACGCCTTCGGCGACGCCGGCGAGCGCGCGGTGGCGGCGGACGGTGAGGTCGTGCTCCTCGACGGCGAGGTCGAGGACCTTCAGCCGGCCGGCGGCCTCGGCGGCGGCCAGCGCGGTGTCGGTGTCGGCGGGCACCAGCAGTTGGCC
Source organism: Kitasatospora arboriphila (assembly GCF_039528095.1). Taxonomy (NCBI): domain Bacteria; kingdom Bacillati; phylum Actinomycetota; class Actinomycetes; order Kitasatosporales; family Streptomycetaceae; genus Kitasatospora; species Kitasatospora arboriphila. The sequence continues at coordinate 35,826 of NZ_BAAALD010000026.1, read as the reverse complement.
GATGTCCGGACCGAGCAGGTGCTCGCCGCCCTCCTCGGGCGGCAGGTCGTCGGGCAGCGCCAGCAGCGCCCGCTCGCGGGTGAGCAGCAGGCTCGCACCGCACGGCGGGCAGCCGGTGAGGTAGCGGACGTTGGAGGCGCGGGTCACCAGGGCCGCGTCGACCCCCGACGCACTGCAGTGCTCCCTGAGGCGCTCCCGCCGCGCCGCGTACGCATCGGACATGCCACGAGCCTACGAACTGCGGACGGCCCGCGCCCGTCGAGCCGGGCGGGCCCGGAGGGCGTGGTGCGGCGGGCGCGGGGGCGCGCACGGCGGGTCGCGGACCGGTCGGCGGCGCGGGGCCGAACGGGGGACGGACCGGCGGACGGACGGGCGGACGGGGAGGGGGCTGGCGAGTCGGGACCGGGCGGGACCGGGCGGGGCCGGGCGGGACCGGGCGGGACCGGGCGGGAATGGAACGCCCCGGGCTCGCGTTGGAGCAGATACGAAAACGACTTCCGTTTCGGACAAGATGTCCGGGACGGAGGTTCGGAGCCACCGAGGAGGAGCAGATGGCCCGCAGCGAACTGCGTCCGGTCGTCCGGCTGAGGTCGACCGCCGGCACCGGTTTCACCTATGTGACGCGCAAGAGCCGCCGCAACGACCCGGACCGCCTGGTGCTGCGCAAGTACGACCCGGTCGCCCGCGAGCACGTGGCCTTCCGCGAAGAGCGCTGAGCCCGGCCGCAGGCCCCGTCCGGCACGTCCACCCCCGAAGGAGCAGCCCCCATGAAGAACGGCATCCACCCCGCCTACCGTCCGGTCGTCTTCCGCGACAAGGCCGCCGGCCGGTCCTTCCTCACCCGCTCGACGCTGACGTCCGCGTCGACGGTGGTCTGGGAGGACGGCACCGTCCGCCCGGTGGTCGACGTGGAGACCTCGTCGGCGAGCCACCCCGTCTGGACCGGGCGCGCCCGCGTCCTGGACCAGGCCGGCCGGATCGAGCAGTACCGGCGGCGGTACGGCCGCGACTGACCGCCCCGCGCACGACCGCGCCCCCCTCCCCGGCCGGGGAGGGGGGCGCTTCGGCATGCACCCGGGGGCTCAGCGCGGGGGCGGCGGCACGGAGACCACGAGGGTGAGCCGGACGGGCACCTCGCCGTCGTTGCGGTAGCCGTGCGCGGCGGCCGCCTCGTAGGAGGCGGTGGAGCCGGCCGGCACCAGGTGGTCGCGGCCGTCCAGGGTGAGGGTGAGTTCGCCCTCCTCGACCCGGGCGATCTCCACGGTGCCCGCGGGGTGCGGGTCGGAGCCGTGCCCCTCCCCCGGCAGGATCAGCCACTGCCAGAGCTCCAGCGGGCCGGGCGCCTCGATGCCGCTGAGCAGCACCCCGGTGCCGCCCTCGGCTCCCGACCAGAGCTGGACGGCCTCGTCGTCGGGGACGATCCGCACGGTGGAGGTCTCGTCGTAGTCGAGCAGCCGGGCGATCGAGGCGCCGAGCGCGTCGGCGAGCCGGACGACGGTGCCCACGCTCGGGTTGGTCCTCCCCTGCTCGATCTGCACGATCATGCCGCGGCTCACGCCGGAGCGGGCCGCGAGTGCGTCGAGGGTGTGGCCGCGGTCGGCGCGCAGCCGCTTGAGGTTGCGCGCCAGGGCCTGGGTGATCAGATCGGGGTCGGGCATACCAGTCCAATGAATTGATTCGTCAGGTTCACTCTGTTGACCTAAGCTGCGGGGGCACCGAGCGTCCACCCGACCGTACTCCGGAGTCCACTGTGCTGTCCCAGCTCCTCGCCCTCGCCGCCAGCCTGCTGTGGGGCATGGCCGACTACGGCGGCGGCTCGCTCACCCGCCGGCTGTCCGCGCTGACCGTGGTGGTCGCCTCGCAGGCCGCCGCGGCCGTGCTGCTCGTCCCGGCCGTCCTCGCCGTCGGCGGCGCGGGCGCGGCCTCCGCCGGCCTCTGGTACGCGGTGGCGGCGGGGGTGATCGGGCCGTTCGCGCTCCTCGCCTTCTACCGCGCCCTCGCGCTCGGGCCCATGGGGGTGGTCTCGCCGCTGGCGACCGTCGGCGTCGCGGTGCCGGTCGGGCTCGGGCTGCTGCTCGGGGAGCGCCCGGGCCCGGCGCAGGCCGGCGGCATCGCGGGCGCCGTGCTCGGGGGCGGGCTGGCCGGGCGGGGCGGGCGCGGCGGCGGCACGGTCGGCCTGCGGGTGCTGGTGCTGACGCTGTCGGCGGCCCTCGGCATGGGCACGGTGATGGCCCTGGTCGCCCGGGCCTCCGACGGCGGCGGGCTGCTGCTCGTGCTGTGCGTGCAGCGGCTCTGCAACGTGGCGGTCGGCGGCGGCGTCCTGCTGGCCGGGCGCCGCGGGCGGGAGCCCGGCGCAGCGGGGACGCTGCGGCGGAGCCTGCCCGCGCTGACCGCGGTCGGGGCGGCCGACGTCGCCGCGAACGCCGCCTTCGCCGCCGCCTCGCACCGCGGGTCGGTGGCCGTCGCCGCGGTGCTGGCCTCGCTCTACCCCGTGGTCACCGCGCTGATGGCCCGGGGGCTGCTCAAGGAGCGGCTGCGGCGCGTCCAACTGCTCGGCGCGGGCCTCGCGGTGGCGGGCACGCTGCTGCTGGCGGCGGGCTGACACCCCGTCCGCCGTTCGGGGCGGCCGCCCGCGGGCCACCTCAGCCCGCCCCGCCGGGCGTCCAGCGCTGCTCGACCCGGGCGATCCGCCAGTAGCCGATCGCCGCCGCCCACACCACCACGAACAGGCCGACGATGACGAAGCCGACGTTGTCCAGGCTGAGTCCGGCGATCCAGCCGCTCACCGGGTCACTCAGGCCCAGCTTGTCGTGCAGCACCGCGACGAGCTCGATCGTGCCGATGACGAAGGCCACCGCGATCGACAGGCCGGTGATGGCGAGGTTGTAGAACACCTTGCGGACGGGGTTGGAGAACGCCCACTGGTAGGCGAAGTTCATGAACGTGCCGTCGAGGGTGTCGAACAGGCTCATCCCGGCGGCGAACAGCAGCGGCAGGCAGACGATCGCGTACCAGGGCAGGCCCGCCGCGGCGCCCGAACCGGCCATCACCATCAGCGTCACCTCGGTGGCGGTGTCGAAGCCGAGGCCCAGCACCATGCCGACCGGGAACATCTGGCCGGGGCGGGAGATCGAGCGGGTGGCGCGGCGCAGGACGCGGTTCATCAGCCCGCGCGAGTCGAGCTGCCGTTCGAGCTCCGCCTCGTCGAAGGTGCCGGCCCGCATCGCCCGGAAGACCCGCAGGATGCCGAGCAGGGCCGCCAGGTTGAGCGCGGCGATCAGGTAGAGGAAGGCGCCGGAGGCGGTGGTGCCGATGGTGCCGAGCACCTGGTGGGTGGTCGAGCCGTCGTCCATCAGCACCCCGGCCAGCTGGGCGCCGCCCGCGACCAGGGCGGCCATCAGCACCACCATCGACGAGTGGCCGAGGGCGAACCAGAAGCCCACCGAGACCGGTCTCCGGCCGTCGGCCATCAGCTTGCGGGTGGTGTTGTCGATCACGGCGATGTGGTCGGCGTCGAAGGCGTGCCGCATGCCCAGGGTGTAGGCGGTGATGCCGAGTCCGGCGCCGAAGACCTGGGTGCCGACCTCGTAGCGCTCCGGCACGACCAGCAGGAAGAGCGTGCCGAAGGCGGCCACGTGCATCGCCAGGATGACCGCCAGCAGGCCGGCCGTGCGGAGGGTGTCCTCCCGGCGCCAGCGGAAGGCGGGCAGGCCGGGGGCGGTCGGCGGCGCGGCCGTACCGGTTGCGGGCAGGGTCATCTGCGGTTCACGCTCCAGCACCTCGTGGAATGACGTCGTGAGGTGCCGTGGCCGGTCTCCTGGCTCACGGGGAGGTTCTGACGGTGCCCGTACCCGGCCTTCCCGGGCGCGCCTGCGCCCAGTGACCCGCGAGGGGTACGGATTGACTCCCCGTTCACAGTGGCGAGGGCCGCTCCGGACTCGGACCCTGAGGTCCTGCACCGGTCTTCCCGAACACCACGGCTGCTCCACCGTAGGGGTGACGGACCGACAGCTGCAAGCCTGCACAACCGCGCAGGTGTCGTAGATCACGGCCGGTCGGCCTGCGAGAATGCCGCCATGCACCTCCTCCCCGCCGATCGCGCAGGCCACCGCACCATCGACGGGCACCGGGTCTGCGAGGCGATCGCCGGGATCGGCGACACCGGGCGGGTCCGGGCCTGGGCGGAGGTGTTCGGCCTGCTCGCCGACCCGGGGCGGCTCGCGCTGCTGCTCGCCCTGCACACCACCGGACCGCTGGCCGTCACCGACCTGGCGCTGGCCACCGGGATGCGCGATCCGGCGGTCTCCCAGGCGCTGCGGCTGCTGCGCGCCGCGGGCGTGGTCGAGGGCGAGCGGGACGGCCGGGTGGTGCGCTACCGGCTGACCGACACCGCGGTGGCCGAGGTGCTGGAGCACGGGGTGCTGGGGCGCGCCGACTGAGCGCTCGCTCGGAACGACCGCCCGCACGGCAGGAACCCCTGCACGGTACGGCCCCCTGCACGGTATGAGGGCTTCCTGACGGTTTGTCAGCGGGACGGGGGGTCAGCTTCAGCCAAGTTTTCTTGTCATGTCACCTCGAAGCCGTTCCGGTGGCCCATGCTTCCGGAGGCGGTCCGTCCGGCCCGCCGTCCCCAGGCTCCTGACGAGGAGACACCCGTGAAGCTTCGCCGTACGTTCGCCGTGGGGCTGCTGGCCGCGGCCGCCACCCTGCTCCCCGCGCACCAGTCCGGCGCCGCCACCGGCGGCGGCCTGCCGTTCGGTTCGGCCACCGCCGTCGGGATCCACAACACCTACGACCCGGCCGCCTTCCCCTTCCTCGCGCAGAGCCTGGACACCGGCACCGGCATGATCGAGCTCGACGCGTGGACGGACACCGTCACCAAGGAGTGGAAGGTCAGCCACTCCAACCCGCTCGGCAACGCCAACAACTGCACCGCCGCCACCGGCCCGGCGACGCTGTACAGCGGCGGCACCAACAAGAACCTCGAGTACTGCCTCGACGACCTGCGGATCTGGCTCGCCGCCCACCCGTCGAGCGGCCCGCTCGTCGTCAAGCTGGAGCTCAAGGGCGGGTTCGCCGCCAACCGCGGCATGGGCCCGGCCCAGCTGGACGCCCTGATAGCCGCCCACCTCGGCAGCGCCGTCTTCCGCCCCGCCGACCTGCTCGCCAAGCCCGGCGGCGGCAGCTACCCGAACCTCGACGAGGCCGCGAAGGCCGGCAACTGGCCGACCCGCGACGCCCTCGCCGGCCGGGTCCTGGTGGACGTCATCCCCGGCACCGTCGAGGAGGGCAACCCCTTCGACACCCTGCACACCGACGTCGAGTACAGCCGCTACCTGCGCGACCTCGCGGCGGCCGGCAGGGCCGGCCAGGCCCAGGTCTTCCCGGTGGTGCACGGCGCCGTCTCCGGCGACCCGCGCAACGCCTACGGCGAGGCCAGCATCCGGCCCTGGTTCGTGGTCTTCGACGGCGACGCCTCGGCGTACGTCGGCGGCATCGACACCGGCTGGTACGACGCCCGGCACTACCTGCTGGTCATGACCGACGCCCACAACGTGGCGCCCGCCATCAGCTCCACCGACCCCACGGCCGACCAGGCCCGGGCCCGGGTGACCCAGCTCGCGGCCGCCCACGCCAGCATCGTCTCCAGCGACTGGCGCAAGCTGCCCCAGGTGCAGTCCATGGTGCTGCCGCGTGGCTGACGGACCGTCGCCCTGCCCGGCCGACGGCCCGGCCGGGCCGCGCTCAGCGCCGCTGGCAGCCGGGGCACCAGAAGAGGTTGCGGGCCGCCAGCGACTCGGTGCGCACCGGTGTCCCGCAGATCAGGCAGGGCATGTCGGTGCGGCGGTAGACGTACACCTCGCCGCCGTGGTCGTCGACCCGCGGCGGCCGGCCCATCGCCTCCGGCGTGTGCTCCGGCCGGACGGTGTCGATCCGGCCCGCGCCGACGCCCGCGTGCATCAGGGCGACCAGGTCGGCCCAGATCGCGTCCCACTCCTCGCGGGTGACCCTGCGGCCCTCGCGGTGCGGGCTGATGCCGAGGCGGAAGAGCACCTCGGCGCGGTACACGTTGCCGACGCCGGCCAGCACCTTCTGGTCCATCAGCAGCGCGGCGACGGTGGTGGAGCTGCGGGCCACCCGCCGCCAGGCGGCGTCCGGGTCGGCGTCGGGGCGCAGCGGGTCCGGGCCGAGCCGGGCGTGGACGGCCTCCTTCGCCGCGGGGTCGAGGAGTTCGCAGGTGTTGGGGCCGCGCAGGTCGGCCCAGCCCTCGTCGTTCGCCATCCGCAGCCGGACCTCGCCGACCGGCGCCGGGGCGCCGCCGCTGCCGAAGGTGAAGCCGCCGTACAGCCCGAGGTGGACGTGCAGCCAGTCCTCGCCGAAGCCGAGGAAGAGGTGCTTGCCGTGGGCCTCGGCCTCGTCCAGCGGGCGGCCGTCCAGTCGCGCGGCGCCCTCGGCGAACCGCCCCTGCGGGCTGCTGACCCGTACCGGCCGGTCGGCGAACACCCGGTGGTTCTCGTGGGCGAGGCGGTGGATGATGTGGCCCTCGGGCACGGGCGTCAGCTCCTCGTCTGGTCCGTCGCGGTCCCTCCATCATCCCAGGCGCCGGTGACACCCCCGACCGACCGCCCGGGGCAGAGGCCTGCCCACGAGGGTCGCTCACGGTGGCCTACGTCCGCCGTGCGCTGCCCCCGCGCCGCTGACCACCCGGCCGCAGCCGGGAGCGGACCACGCCGTCGGCGTCGGGCGCCGCCCGGGCACCGCCGCCGGTCACCGTCGGCCGGTGAGGCGGGACATGATGGCGCGGTCGAGGGCGGCGGCGGTGGAGGCGACGTCGAGCTGGGAGTTGTCGATGATCGGCAGGCCCGAGGTGCGCCAGCCGGCCATCCGGCCGTGGATGCGGGCGACCTCCTCGTCGCTGAGCCGGCGGTTGCCGCTGCGGCGGGCGTTGCGGGCGAGCACCGAGTCGAGGCCGGGCAGCAGGACGACGGGGATCATGCCGGGGCCGATGTGGCGCTTCCAGCCGCCGAGGCCGATCGCCGGGCGGTCCGGGAAGACGGCGTCGTCGATGATGCAGGAGATGCCGTTGGCGAGGTAGTTGCGGCAGGCGAAGCCGCAGGTCCGGCGGGCCAGCCGGTACTGGGCCTCGGAGGCGTTGTTCCAGCCGGACTGCGGGTTGGCGAAGCCGGACTGCACCCACTCGCGGACGTCGTCCAGGCTGATGTGCGCGGTCGGCATCGGCTGCCGTTCGGCCCAGTGCCGGGCGACGGTGGTCTTGCCGGCGCCGGCCGGGCCGATCAGCAGCACGGCTATCGGGCCCGTGGGCAGCTGCTGCTGCGGCGGGTGCGCGGGCAGTTGGACGGGTGCACCGGTCGGCAGGACGAAGTGGCCGGTGGCGCCGGGCGGCACGCTCATGGAGGCCGTGGGCGGCACCGCAGGCGCCGCGGGCGCCGCGGGCGTCACCGCTGCGCCGGGCTGCGGCTGGGCGGTGGGCTGCTGCGGGTACGGCGGCCGGCCCACCCCCGGCGCGGCACCCGGCCGGGCGGGGTACGGCGGCGCGACGGGTCGCGGAGGCATCGGTCCTCCCCCGGTGTACTGCGACATCGTCACCTCCCGACCGGGACACTACACGTCGGCCCGGTGAAGTCGGAGGCCAAGCGGTCTTAGGAAGACAATTAATGA
>NZ_BAAALD010000026.1:0-28137 GCF_039528095.1 Kitasatospora arboriphila | reverse complement strand
CTTCCTAAGACCGCTTGCCCTCCGACTTGTCCGCCACCGGGCCACGTGATCGCACGTCAGCGGGTGGTGAGCTCCTCCGCGAGGGCGCGCAGCGCCAGTTCGTAGGAGCCGAGGCCGAAGCCGGCGATGGTGCCGGAGGCGATCGAGGCGATCACCGAGTTGTGCCGGAAGGTCTCCCGCGCGTACGGGTTGGAGATGTGCACCTCGATGAGCGGCGCGGTGCGCTGGGCGGCGGCGTCGCGCATCGCGTACGAGTAGTGCGTGAAGGCGCCCGGGTTGATGACGACCGGGGTCTTGGCGTCGGCGGCCTGGTGCAGCCACTCGACCATCTGCAGCTCGGAGTTGGTCTCGCGGACCTCGACGTCGAGGCCGAGTTCGGCGCCGAGTGCGGTGCAGCGGTCGACCAGCCCGGTGTAGGAGGTCGCGCCGTACACGTCGGGCTCGCGGCTGCCGAGCCGGCCGAGGTTGGGGCCGTTGAGGACGAGGACCTTGGTGGTCATCCGGACACCTCCGCGTAGGCGGCGACCAGCAGGGACGGGTCGGGCCCCTCCAGGATGGAGGTCTTGGCCAGGCCGTCCAGGACGACGAAGCGCAGCAGGTCGCCGCGGGACTTCTTGTCGATCTTCATCGCGTCGAGCAGCCGCGGCCAGGCGTCCGCCCGGTAGGTGAGCGGCAGGCCGACCGAGCCGAGCACCCGGCGGTGGCGGTCCGCGGTCTCGTCGTCGAGCCGGCCGGCGAGGCGGCCGAGTTCGGCGGCGAAGACCATGCCGATGGAGATGGCCGCGCCGTGCCGCCACTTGTAGCGCTCGTTGCGCTCGATGGCGTGGCCGAGGGTGTGGCCGTAGTTGAGGATCTCGCGGCGGCTGGCCTCCTTGAGGTCGCCGGAGACCACGTCGGCCTTGACCTGGATGGCCCGCCGGATCAGCTCCAGGGTGTGCGGCCCGGACGGGCTGGTGGCGGCCTCCGGGTCGGCCTCGACGAGGTCGAGGATGACCGGGTCGGCGATGAAGCCGGCCTTGATCACCTCGGCCAGGCCGGAGACGTAGTCGTGCTTGGAGAGCGTCTCCAGGGTGGCGAGGTCGGCGAGCACGCCGGCCGGCGGGTGGAAGGCGCCGACCATGTTCTTGCCCTCGGCGATGTTGATGCCGGTCTTGCCGCCGACGGCGGCGTCGACCATGCCGAGCAGGGTGGTCGGCATGGAGATCCAGCGCACGCCGCGCAGCCAGCTGGCGGCGACGAAGCCGGCCAGGTCGGTGGTGGCGCCGCCGCCGAGGCCGACGATCACGTCGCTGCGGGTGAAGCCGGTCTGGCCGAGCACCGACCAGCAGTACGCGGCGACCTCCGCGCTCTTGGCGTCCTCCGCGTTGGGCACCTGGAGGGCGATCGCCTCGTAGCCCTCGGCGGCGAGGTCCTCGCGGACCGCCTCGCCGGTGGCGGCGAGCGCCTCCGGGTGGATCACCGCGACCCGCTTGGCCTTGCCGCCGATCAGCGGGGCGAGCTCGCCGAGCAGCTGGTGGCCGACCAGCACGTCGTACGGGTCGTGGCCGGCGCTGCCGCCGACGTGGATGGTGACGGTGTCGGTCATGCCTGCTTCAGCTCCAGTGCTTCCATTACGGCGTCCGCGACCTGCTCCGGGGTGAGCCCCTCGGTGTCGACGACGGCCTTGGCCACCTCCAGGTAGAGGGGGCGGCGGGCGTCCATCAGCTCGCGCCAGCGGGCCCGCGGGTTGACCGCGAGCAGCGGGCGCGGCGCGTCCAGGCCGACCCGCTTGACCGCGTCGCCGAGCGCGACCTCCAAGTACACCACCGGCAGGCCGGCCAGCAGGGCGCGGGTGGCGTCGGCCATCACCGCGCCGCCGCCGAGCGCGAGCACCCCGGGGTGGGTCTCGGCGGCGGTGCGGACGGCCCGCACCTCCAGGTCGCGGAAGTGCGGCTCGCCCTCGTCGATGAAGATCTCCGGGATCGGCTTGCCGGCCGTCTCCTCGATGTCGGCGTCGGTGTCCCGGAAGCCGACGCCGAGCCGTTCGGCGAGCAGCCGGCCGACCGTGGACTTGCCGGCCCCGGGCGGGCCGACCAGCACGACGACCGGTGCGTCCCCGCTCATCGGACGATCAGGTGGTCGAGGTAGGACTGCACGTTGCGGCGGGTCTCGGCGACGTTGTCGCCGCCGAACTTCTCGGCCACCGCGTCGGCCAGCACCAGCGCGACCATCGCCTCGGCGACGATGCCGGCGGCGGGCACCGCGCAGACGTCGGAGCGCTGGTGGTGGGCCTTGGCGACCTCGCCGGTGCGCACGTCCAGGGTCTGCAGGGCGCGCGGCACGGTGGCGATCGGCTTCATCGCGGCCCGCACCCGCAGCAGCTCGCCGGTGGACAGACCGCCCTCGGTGCCGCCGGAGCGGCCGGAGGTGCGGCGCACGCCGGCCGCGGTCGGGACGATCTCGTCGTGCGCCTTGGAGCCGGGCACCCGGGCCAGCTCGAAGCCGTCGCCGACCTCGACGCCCTTGATGGCCTGGATGCCCATCAGCGCGGCGGCCAGGCGGGCGTCCAGGCGGCGGTCCCAGTGCACGTGCGAGCCGAGGCCGACGGGCACGCCGTAGGCGAGCACCTCGACGACGCCGCCGAGGGTGTCGCCGTCCTTGTGGGCCTGGTCGATCTCGGCGACCATCCGCTCGGAGGCGTCGGCGTCCAGGCAGCGCACCGGGTCCTCGTCGAGGCGGGGCTCGTCGGCGGGCAGCGGGTAGACGCCGAGCGGGGCCCGGGCGGCGCCGAGCTCGACGACGTGCGAGACCAGCTCGATGCCGCAGGTCTCCTTGAGGTACGAGCGGGCGACGGTGCCGATCGCGACCCGGGCCGCGGTCTCGCGGGCGGAGGCGCGCTCCAGGATCGGGCGGGCCTCCTCGATGGAGTACTTCTGCATGCCGGCGAGGTCGGCGTGGCCGGGGCGCGGGCGGGTCAGCGGCTCGTTGCGGGCGAGGCCGCCCAGGATCTCCGGGTCGACCGGGTCGGCCGACATGACCTGCTCCCACTTCGGCCACTCGGTGTTGCCCACCATGACGGCGACCGGGCTGCCCATCGTCAGGCCGTGCCGGACGCCGCCGAGGAAGGTCACCTCGTCCTGCTCGAACTTCATCCGGGCCCCGCGGCCGTAGCCGAGCCGGCGGCGGGCCAGGGCGTCGGCCACCATCGCGGTGGTGACCGGCACACCGGCCGGCAGGCCCTCCAGCGTCGCGACCAGTGCGGGGCCGTGCGACTCCCCCGCCGTCAGCCAGCGCAACCTACCCAACGGAGCTCCTTCGTCAGCGGCCCGGCCCGTGCGGCACGGGCCGACCGGGGCTTTCGTCCGGCGGGCCCGGCCTCGGGCAGGAGGCCACCGGGCCCGCACACTGCTCCGATCCTTTCATGCCGCGCGGCGGGGCAGGCGCGTGGTCCGCGTGGCGGACACCCGGATGGACACCCGCAGGTTTGCCGCGCCGGGGCCCGGGTAACGTCCTCAGCCCGCCGCGAGCGCCGCCTCGCCGGCCGCGCGCATCGCCGCGAGCGGGCCCGGCTTCACCCCGGTGAACACCTCGAACTGCAGCACCGCCTGGTGCACCAGCAGGTCCAGCCCGCCGAGCACGGTGCCGCCGCGCTCCGCGCAGGCCGCCGCGAGCCGGGTCGGCCACGGGTGGTACAGCACGTCGAAGAGCACCCCGGGCTCGGCCGGCAGCGCCTCGGCGAAGGGGTCGGTGGCGCCGGCCGGGGTGGTGGAGATGGTCAGCGGGTGCGCCAGCGCCCCGGCGCCGTCCTCCCAGGCGGCGGTGCGAACGCGCAGGCCGAGGCGGTCGCCGAGCTGCCGCATCTGCTCCGCCCGCTCGGCGCTGCGGACGTGGACGGCGACCTCGCCGGTGCACACCTCGGCCAGGGCGGCGAGCGCCGAGGAGGCGGTGGCGCCGGCGCCGAGCACGGCGGCCGAGTCGACCTGCTCGACGCCGCGCTCGCGCAGCGCGTTGACCAGGCCCGGCACGTCGGTGTTGTCGCCGCTGCGCCGGCCGTCCGGCCCGAAGACCACGGTGTTCACCGCGTCGACGGCCAGCGCGGCCGGCGAGACCTCGTCCAGCAGCGGGATGACCGCCCGCTTGAGCGGCATGGTGAGCGACAGACCGGCCCACTCGGCGGGATCGATCCTTTCGATGAACTCCGGCAGCCCCGCCTCGTCCACCTCGAACCGGTCGTAGCGGCGCTCCGCCATCCCGAGCGCCGCGTACCCGGCGCGGTGCAGCACCGGCGACAGCGAATGGGCGATCGGCGAGCCGAGTACGGCGGCCCGCAGCTGTGTCGTCACGTGAGTCCCCTCGGGGGCGGTGGATCAGGACAGGTTTCCCCGGTGTTCCGGCCACCTCCGCCGGAACGGCGGAAGCCCGGCGGATCGTAGGCGCACGATGCCCGGACAGTTGTTCGACCTACCGTAGGAGCACCGGATGTCCCGCATCGTACGCACCGCCGCCGCCACCGCGCTGGCCCTGTCCGGACTCTGGCTGGGCACCGCCCCGGCCGGCGCCGCCTCGCTGCCGTCCTGCACCCGCGCCGTGGCCGACATGGGGGTCTTCGTCCCCGGCACCGCCGGCGGCTCGGTGGACTGCGTCCTGGGGGTGGGCAACCAGGGCGAGGCCGTCGACGTGCTGCAGAGCGCCATGCACTACTGCTACGGCGAGAACATCGCCGCCGACGGCGTCTTCGGCCCGGCCACCAAGGCCGCGCTGCGCCGGGTGCAGAGCACCGCGGGCGTCTACCCGGACGGCGTCTACGGCCCGCAGACCCGCAACGCGATGCTCTTCCTCGGGCACTCCGGCGGCGGCTGCCAGCAGTACTGACACGGCGGCGCGGCCGGTCGCACCGACCGGCCGCGCCCACGGCTCAGTTGCAGGTGACCGTCGCCTTGTTGAACGTCTTGCCCCGGGAGATGCACCAGTCCTCGGTGTTCTTGGCGTGCTCCGCGCCGGTGGCGGCGAACTTGGTCTCGTCGGCCGAGATCGCCAGCCAGAAGACCCAGTCGCCCGGTGTCGGGTTGAGCACGGCCCTGATCGCGTCCGGGCCGGGGTTGGAGATCGGCGTGGGCGGCAGGCCGGGGTTGACGTACGTGTTGTACTTCAGCGAGCCGTCGTGGATCTCCTTGGTGGTCAGCTCCTTGCGGCCCAGCTGGTACTGGAGCGTGGTGTCCAGGCCGAGCTTGTGCTGGGTGACGTTGGTGGTCAGGCGGTTGCTGATCGCCCGGGCCATCTTGCCGAAGTCCTCGCTGTTGTTGCCCTCGGCCTGCAGGATGCTGGCCTCGATGAGGGCCTCGTAGCCGCTCTTCAGGCCCAGCTTCTTCGCCGATCCCTCCAGGTCGAGGTCGGTGAACTGCTGGTTGGCGTTGGCGACCATCTGCTTGAGCAGGTCGGCCGGCTTCATGCCCTCGCTGAGCGGGTAGCGGGTCGGGAACAGGAAGCCCTCGACGTTGCCCTGCGCGTAGGCGGGCAGGCCGAGGTTGTTGACCTCGTCCTTGGCGATCTTGGCAGTGGTGCCCGGCGGGACCTTCAGCTTCTTGTCGACCATCGCGTAGACGTCGACGGCCTTCATGCCCTGCGGGAGGTCGAGGACGTTGCCGCCCGCCGACTCCACCATGAACTTCACGGCTTCGGCACCCGACATCTGGTGCTTCATGGTGTAGAAGCCCGGCTGGATGGTGCCGCACTTCGCGTTCTTCTGGCAGGCCTCCACGAAGGCGTCCGCGCTCTTCACCACGTCGACCTTGAACAGGGACGCGGCGATGACCGAGCCGCCGGCGCCGGGCTTGACCTCCACGGTGACCGAACCGGTGCCCGCACCCGTGTAGTCCGGTGCCGGACCGAAGTGGTCCTGGTAGAAGCCGTAGCCCCACCAGCCGGCGCCGCCCATGCCGCCGAGCAGCACCAGCGCCACCACCAGGCAGGCGCCGCGGTTGCGGCGGCCGGCCTTCTTGCCCTTCTCCTTGCGCTTGCGCTCGGCGTCACGGGAGGTGTCCTCGTCGGCGCCGAAGAACGAGCCGCCCTCGGCGTCGTCCTCCTCGGCGTACTCGTCGAGGTCGTCCTCCCACTCCTCGACCTCGGCCTCGGCCTCGGCGGGGCCGTCGAGCGCCGCGGCCTCGGCCTCCCAGTCGATGCCGTCCGGACCGGGACCGGCCGGACGCCCCCCGCCCCCGCGCGGCGGCGGCACCGGCGAGCCCTGCTGCGGCGGGCGGCCCGGCTGCTGGCCGGCCTGCTGCGGGAAACCCTGCGGGCCCCGTGCCTGCGGCGGCATCTGGCCCTGACCCTGGCCGGGCTGCATCTGACCCTGCTGCATCCCGCCGCGCATCTGCTGCTGCGGGGGGCCCTGCTGGGGGTAGCCCTGCTGCTGCGGCATCTGCCCCTGCTGCTGGAGCCCCGGCGGGATCTGCCAGGAGCCGGTCTGCTGGGCGGCCTGCTGCTGGTACTGCTGCTGCTGTCCGTAGCCGCCCTGCTGCTGCGGGACCTGCTGCTGGTACTGCTGCTGCGGCATCTGGCCCTGCTGCGGCGACTGCTGCGGGTAGCCCTGCTGCCCGTACGAGGGCTGCTGCTGCCAGCCCTGCTGTTGCTGCTGCGGGTAACCCTGCTGCCCGTACTGCTGCTGCCCGAACGCGTCGGGTTGCACCTGCCACGAGCCGGTCTGGTCGGCGGACTGTGGCTGCTGCGGGATGCCGTAGCCGGGATCGCCCGGGTGCCACGGCTGCTCTCCCTGGGGGCGGTAGCCCCCGCCCAGGTCAGTCATCGAACCCCTTATGCGTACCGCCGACTCGAACCGGCGTGCTACGGCATCATCCGGAGGGAGACGTTACCGTACCGCAGCATTGGCGATTCGCCGCATGCACACCGTCAGTGACCGTCGTCCGGGGGTGGGGAACTCCGTTGCGCCTGATATGCGTTGAACTCGGCGACGTTCTTCTGCTGCTGTTCGAAACTGTCGGTGAACCTGGTGTCGCCGGGACGCACGGTGACGAAGTACAGCCAGTCGCCCTCGGCCGGGTCCGCCGCGGCGCGCAGGGCCTCCCGGCCGGGGTTGGAGATCGGGGTCGGCGGCAGGCCCGTGTGCAGGTAGGTGTTGAAGGGGGAGTCCAGCTTGGTGTCGGTGTCCGTGGTGGTCAGGGTGGATCGGCCGAGGGCGTAGTTGATCGACGAGTCCAGTTGCAGCGGCATGTTCTTGGCCAGCCGGTTGTAGATCACCCGGGCGACCTTGGCCATGTCCTCGGCGTTGTCGGCCTCGCCCTCGACCAGGCTGGCCACGGTGAGGATCCCGTACGGGGTCTGTGCGAATGCGGTGGCGGCGTCCTCCACACCGCCGGACTCCAGCGCCTTGCCGCTCTCGGAGACCATCTGCTGCAGCAGTGCCAGCGGGGTGGTGTCACCGGTCACCGCGTAGGTCGACGGGAAGAGGTAGCCCTCGGGGTTGTCCTTGGCCGACTCGGGCAGGCCGAGGTCGCCGGCGTGCTGCTGGGCGATGCCCTTGGTGGTGCCCGGGGCGAGGTGCAGCCGCTCGTCGATCGCGGAGTACACCTGCTCGGCGCGGCGCCCCTCCGGGATGGTGAGGGCGTTGGCGTTCGCCGGGTCGAGCAGCACGCCGAGCGCCGAGGCCACCGACATCTTCAGCTTCAGGGTGTAGGTGCCGGGCTGGATCGTGTTGCCGGCCGGATGCCGGGCGGCCGCGTCGGTGAACGCCTTGGTGCTGGCCACCACCCCGCTCTTCACCAGCGTCCGGCCGATCGTGGTGAGGCTGGCGCCCTGCGGCACGGAGACCTCCACCGTCCCGCTGCCGCCGCCCGCGAAGTCCGCGGCCGGCGGCTCGGCCTTCGGCCACACCAGGTAGGCCGCGACCGCGAGCACGCAGGCCACCCCGAACAGCGCCAGCACGCTCAGACAGCAGGCCGCCCCCGAACGTACCTTCCGCGGGTCCGGCGGCTCGACCGCGTACGGCTGCCCGGGCGGGCGCCCGTCGGGCTCCTCGGCGGGGGCGCCCAGGTGCCCGGGGGTGACGCCCGGCCCCAGACCGGGTGCGGTGAACGGGTCGGTCACGACGGCCCCTCCGTCGGCAGCCGGCGGTACCGGGCTGCTCCAACAACGGCGACAACGACGAAGGGGCCCGTGCGGACACCTCCGCACGGACCCCTTGTGGGACGTTAGTACGAACTGCTCAGCCGGTCGGCTCGACGCTCTCGCCGGGCGCCCGGCCGCTCACCCGTTCGGCCTCCAGCGCCGCCTGCAGGATCACCACGGCCGCCGCCTGGTCGATCACCGAGCGGCCCTTCTTCGAGGACCGGCCGGAGGCCCGCAGGCCCTGGGCGGCGGTGACGGTGGTCATCCGCTCGTCCACCAGCCGGACACCGACCGGCGCCAGCAGCGCCGCCAGCCGCCCGGCGTACGCCCGGACCTTGGCCGCGGCCGGCCCCTCCTTGCCGCTCAGCGAGCGGGGCAGGCCGACCACGACCTCGATCGCGTCGTACTCCTCGACGATCTCCTTGAGCCGCGCCTGGGAGCGGCCCCCGGCGGGCACGGTCTCCACCGGCGTGGCGATCAGCCCGTCGGGGTCGCAGGACGCGACCCCGATCCGGGCGTCACCCACGTCGACGGCGATCCGCCGGCCCCGCCGGAAGACCTTCTCGGGCTGCTCCTCGGTCATCAGGAGGCGCGCTCCGCGACCAGTGCGCGGACGGCGGCGATCGCCTCGTCCACCGCGGCCGGGTTGGAGCCGCCGCCCTGGGCGACGTCGTCCTTGCCGCCACCGCCGCCGCCGAGCGTCTTGGCCGCGGTGCGGACCAGCTCGCCGGCCTTCACACCGCGGGCGCGGGCGTCCTCGTTGGTGGCGATCACGGTCAGCGGGCGGTCGTTCGCCACGGTGAACGCGGCGACCACGGCCGGGCGCGAGCCCAGACGGCCGCGGACGTCCAGCACCAGCTTGCGCAGCTCGTCCGCGCCCACGCCGTCGGCGACCCGGGCCGAGACCAGGGCCACGCCGCGGACGTCCTCGGCGGAGTCGGCGAGACCGGCGGCGGCCGCGAGGACCTTCTCCGCACGGAAGCGCTCGATCTCCTTCTCGGCGTCCTTCAGCTTGGCGAGCATGCCCGAGATCTTCTCCGGCAGCTCCTCCGGGCGGCCCTTGACCAGCTCGGTGAGCTGGGAGACCACGGTGTGCTCACGCGCCAGGAACTTGTACGCGTCGACGCCGACCAGCGCCTCGACCCGACGCACGCCGGAGCCGATCGAGGACTCGCCGAGCAGCTTCACCAGGCCCAGCTGGGCGGTGTTGCCGACGTGCGTGCCACCGCACAGCTCCTTGGAGAAGTCGCCGATGGTGACCACGCGCACCGAGTCGCCGTACTTCTCGCCGAACATCGCGATGGCGCCGGCCTTGCGGGCCTCGTCCATCGTCATGACCTCGGCGGTGACGTCGAGTTCGCGGACGAGCACCTCGTTGATCTTCTGCTCGACGTCGGTCAGCACCGAGCCGGGGACGGCCGCCGGCGAACCGAAGTCGAAGCGGAAGCGGCCCGGCGCGTTCTCGGAACCGGCCTGGGCGGCCGTCGGGCCGAGCGCGTCGCGCAGCGCCTGGTGGGTGAGGTGGGTGGCCGAGTGGGCGCGGGAGACCGCGCGGCGGCGGTCCACGTCGATCGTGGCGTACGCCGAGGCACCGAGCACGACCTCGCCGAACAGCACGCCGCCGGAGTGCACCGTCACGCCGGGCACCGGCTGCTGGACGTCGCGGATCTCGACGACCGCACCGGAGTCCAGGCGGATCCGGCCGTGGTCGGCGAGCTGGCCGCCGCCCTCGGCGTAGAACGGGGTGCGGTCGAGGATGATCTCGACCTCGTCGCCCTCGGTGGCGGCCGGCGCCGGGACGCCGTTCACCAGCAGGCCGACCACGGTGGCCTCGCCCTCGGTGGCGGTGTAGCCGGTGAAGACGGAGGCGCCGGACTTGTCGGCGACCTCGCGGTACGCGGCGACGTCGGCGTGGCCCATCTTCTTGGCCTTGGCGTCGGCCTTCGCGCGGTCCCGCTGCTCCTGCATCAGGCGGCGGAAGCCGGCCTCGTCCACCTGGAGGCCCTGCTCCTCGGCCATCTCCAGGGTGAGGTCGATCGGGAAGCCGTAGGTGTCGTGCAGCTTGAACGCCTGGTCGCCGGAGAGCACCGCACCGCCGGACTGCTTGGTCTCGGTGACCGCGGCGTCCAGCAGGCTGGTGCCGGCCTTCAGCGTCTGCAGGAAGGCCGTCTCCTCGGAGGTGACGACCGTCTCGATGCGCTTGCGGTCGGCCTCCAGCTCCGGGTACTGCGGGGCCATCGCCTTGATGGTGATGTCCGTGAGCTCCTTGGCCACCGGCTCGGTGGCACCCAGCAGGCGCATGTTGCGGATCGCGCGGCGCAGGATGCGGCGCAGCACGTAGCCGCGGCCCTCGTTGCCGGGGGTGACGCCGTCGCCGATCAGCATGATGGCGGTGCGGAAGTGGTCGGTGACCACGCGCAGCGAGACGTCCGACTTGTGGTCGCGGCCGTAGGCGTGGCCGGTGAGCTCGGCGGCGCGGTCGAGGATCATCCGGCTGGTGTCGATCTCGAAGAGGTTGTCGACGTCCTGCAGGATGGCGGCGAGGCGCTCCAGGCCGAGGCCGGTGTCGATGTTCTTGCTCGGCAGGTCGCCGAGGATCTCGAAGCCGTCCTTGCCGTCGCCGTGGCCGCGCTCGTACTGCATGAAGACCAGGTTCCAGATCTCCAGGTAGCGCTCGCCGTTGACGGCCGGGCCGCCCTCCTCGCCGTACGCGGGGCCGCGGTCGTAGTTGATCTCCGAGCACGGGCCGCACGGGCCGGGGACGCCCATCGACCAGAAGTTGTCCTTCATGCCGAGGCGCTGGATGCGCTCGGACGGGACGCCGATGACGTCGCGCCAGATCTGCTCGGCCTCGTCGTCGTCCTTGTAGACGGTGATCCAGAGCTTCTCCTTCTCCAGGCCGTAGCCGCCGTCCGCGACGGGCGTGGTGAGCAGCTCCCACGCGAACTTGATGGCCCCTTCCTTGAAGTAGTCGCCGAAGGAGAAGTTGCCGCACATCTGGAAGAACGAGCCGTGCCGGGTGGTCTTGCCGACCTCCTCGATGTCCAGCGTGCGCACGCACTTCTGGACGGAGGTGGCGCGGGAGTACTGCGGCTTGACCTCGCCGAGGAAGTACGGCTTGAAGGGCACCATGCCGGCGTTGACCAGCAGCAGGGTGGGGTCGTCGGCGACGAGCGACGCCGACGGTACGACGGTGTGGCCGCGCTCCTCGAAGAAGCGCAGCCAGCGGCGGCGGATCTCAGCCGACTCCATCAGTGGTCCTTCCGGTTGGGTTGCTGCCCGGCAGCGCTCGGCGCTGGCGGGGCTCGGCAATGCTCTTGGTGGTGGTGCTGCGCTTCGGGGGCAGGGCGGCGGCCGGGGAGCCCGGGGCCGCCGAGATAGCTCGGTGGCCGGGCTCGGGGCGCAGCGCGCGGCGGCGGCGCGGCGGCTCTACCACGGCGGTGCCGTCGAGGCCGAGGTCGGCGCGGAGCTCCTGCTCGCGCTCGGCCATGCCGGCCTGGACGTCCTGGGCGAAGCGCTTGGCGGCGTCGCCGAGCCGGAGGGCGCCGCGGGCGGCGGTGCCGGAGATGCTGTCCGGGGTGAGCCGGTGCACGGCCTCGTTGGCCTTGCCCATGGCCCAGACGGCGGCGCCGGCGCCGACCGCCATCCAGAAGATGCGTCGAACCACCGTGTCAGCCCCTCACCGCTCGCCGGACGCGGGCCAGCAGCCCGCCGCTGCGCGGCGCGGTGGCCGCGCGGACCTCGGCCCGGACCAGCCGGGCGAGCGCGTCGCGGTCGGCGGCCTGCTCGGGGACGGCCGCCGCGCCCTGCTGGCGGGCGACGGCCTTGCGGACGCCGTAGCTGAAGGCGGCGACCTTGACCAGCGGGCCGCCGATGGTGGCGGCGACGGTGGAGGAGAGGGCGTTGGCGTTGGCGGCGGCGTCCTGCACGTTGGCGGTGATCTCGTCGACCCGCTCCAGCTGCTCGTTGGCGCTGCGGACGGCGGTGCCCGCGTCGACCAGCAGCGGCACGGCCTGCTCGGTGACGGCGGAGACCAGCACCGTGGCCTCCTTGAGCACCTTGGAGAGCCGGACGAGGACCACGGCGAGCAACGTCACGAGGACCGCCCAGAACACGGCCACCAACAGGCCGGCCAGTTCTCCCACGGACACCTTGTGCGCTCCCTCGCCTTGCAGCTTCCTCCGGAGGGAACCCTATCGTGACCACGGGCGGTTTCCCGACCGGATAAGGGCGGCGGGGCCGCGTCGCGGGCACGGCGGTGACCGCGGTGGCGGGGCGTGACCCACCCGGCGGTCACCTCGTTGATCGGAACGGGCGGCCGGCCGGCCGCCCCTTGCATCCATCCCACCGACGACATGGGGGCTCCGGTGTCGAGCGAACCCGCGGCGGACGGGCGACGGCGGACGGTACGCGGCCGACTGCCCGCCGACCTCACCGGCTTCGTCGGCCGCCGTTCCGAACTCGCGGCCCTGGCACGCCTGCTGGACACGTCACGGCTGGTCACGGTGACCGGCCCGGGCGGGGTCGGCAAGACCCGGCTGGCCCTGCGGGCGGCGGCCCCGGCCGGTCAGGACCTGCGGGACGGGGTCCGGCTCGCCGAGATCGGGCCGGTGCAGGACCCGCTGCTGCTCGGCCACGCGGTGATGGAGGCGCTGGAGCTCACCGACTCCACCGCGCGCCCGCCGCTCGACGTGCTGGTGGAGCAGCTCGCCGACCGCCGGATGCTGCTGGTGCTGGACGGCTGCGAGCACCTGGTCGAGGCCTGCGCCGAGCTGGCGGACGTGCTGCTGCGCGGCGCGCCCGGCCTGCGGGTGCTGGCCACCAGCCGGCAGTCGCTCCGGGTGGACGGCGAGCACCTGCTGCCGCTGGCGCCGCTGCCGGTGGAGGCACGGGACGGCCGGCGGCCGGACGCGGTGCGGCTGTTCGCGGAACGGGCGGCGGCGGTGGTGCCCGGGTTCGCGCTGACCGCGGAGAACGCCGACGACGTGGCGCTGCTCTGCCGCCGGCTGGACGGCATCCCGCTGGCCGTGGAGCTGGCGGCGGGCCGGCTGCGCTCGCTCTCCGTGGAGCAGATCGCGATCCGGCTGGACGACCGGTTCCGGCTGCTGACCGGCGGCGCCCGCACCGCTCCGCCGCGGCACCAGACGCTGCGCACCACGATCGGCTGGAGCCACGAACTGTGCACCTCGCAGGAACGTTTGCTCTGGGCACGGCTCTCGGTGTTCGCCGGCGGCTTCGACCTGGAGGCGGCCGAGTACGTCTGCGCGGGCGACGGCATCGACCCGGACGCCATGCCGGACCTGCTCGGCGACCTGGTGGACAAGTCCGTCCTGCTGCGGCTGGACGGCGGCGACGCGGTGCGCTTCCGGATGCTCGACACGCTGCGCGAGTACGGCGCGCAGTGGCTGGCCGCGACCGGCGAGGAGCAGCGGCTGCTGCGCCGGCACCGGGACTGGTACCTGGGGGTCGCGACCTGGGGCGAGGTGGAGTGGTTCGGTCCGCGGCAGGCCGAGACGGCCGAGCGGACCCGGCTGGCGCACCCCAACCTGCGGGCCGCGCTGGAGTTCTGCCTGGCCGAACCGGGCGAGGAGCAGCAGGCGCTGGTGCTGGCCGGGACGCTCTGGTTCTACTGGGTCGGCTCGGGCCACCTGGGCGAGGGCCGGCACTGGCTGGACCGGGCGCTGGCGCTGGCACCGGAGCCGACCGGGGCACGGGCGAAGGCGCTCTGGGTGACGGGGTACATGGCGACGCTGCAGGGCGACCTGGTGCGGGCCGCGCCGGCGCTGGAGGAGTGCCGGCGGCAGGCGCTGGAGACCGGGGACGACCGGGCGCTGGCGTACGCGGTGCACCGGCAGGGCTGCGCGGCGCTGATCGCGGACGATCCGGTGCGGGCGGCCGAGCTGTTCGAGGAGGCGCTCTGGCACTACAACGCGCTGGGCGAGCTGAACAGCAACGTCCTGATGGCGATGTTCGAGCTGGGGCTGGCGCGGCTGTTCCAGGGCGACGCCGAGACGGGCACGGCGTGGATCGAGCGGGTCCGGGAGATCTGCGAGGAGCACGGCGAGCAGTGGGCCTACGCCTACGGGCTGTACGCCTACGCGCACGCCAGCTGGACGATCGGCGAGCTGCGGCGGGCCCGGGCGTACGCGCGCGAGTGCGTGCGGCTCAACCACCGGTTCCGGGACCTGCTGGGGATCGTGCTCGGGGTTGAGCTGCTGGCGGTGCTGGAGACCGAGGGGCCGGAGGCGGACCTGGTCGAGGCGCGGGTGCTGCAGGGCGCGGCGCACCGGATGTGGCAGGGCGTGGGGACGCCGTTCTTCGGGTCCCGGAGCTTCAACGGGCCGCACCGGGAGGGCGAGGAGCGGGCCAGGTCGGGGCTGACCGAGGAGGAGTTCGAGGAGGCGTTCGCCCGGGGTGCGGCGCTGGACCTGGATGCGGCGGTGCGGCGGGCGCTGGGCAACGGCGGGCTGCCGGAGCCGCCGTTCGGCACGGACGGCCGCTCCCCGGACCCGCGCCCGGCCGAACCCTCACCCGTGCCGGCCCACTAGGGACGCTCCCGCGCCCCTTCTTTGCAGTACCCGTGGTCCGGACAGGGGTGAGCCCCCGCAGCCGTGCGGCTGCGGGGGCTCGGTGCTGCAGTGGTACCGCTCGCGGGTCAGCGCGAGTAGTACTCGACGACCAGCTGCTCGTCGCAGACGACCGGGACCTCGCGGCGCTGCGGCGCGCGGTCCAGGCGGAAGGCCAGGGCCTTCAGGTTGACCTCGAGGTACTTCGGGGTCTGGCCCTCGCCGGCGTTGCCGCCCTCGCGAGCCACCTGGAAGGGGACCTTCTCCTTCGACTTCTCCTTGACCGTGACGACGTAGCCCGGCTTCATCTGGAACGACGGCTTGTTGACCTTGCTGCCGTTGACCTCGATGTGGCCGTGCACGACCATCTGGCGGGCCTGGTAGATGGTGCGGGCGATGCCCGAACGCATGACCAGGGCGTCGAGGCGGACCTCCAGCAGGGCGACGAGCGCCTCACCGGTCTTGCCCTCGACCTTCTTGGCCGACTCGAAGGCGCGCGCCATCTGCTTCTCGCTCAGGTCGTACTGCGCGCGCAGACGCTGCTTCTCGGTCAGACGGACCTTGTAGTCAGAGTTCTGCTTGCGGCCGCGGCCGTGCTGGCCGGGCGGGTACGGGCGGGCCTCGAAGTACTTGACGGACTTCGGGGTCAGCGGGACGCCCAGGGCACGAGCGATCTTGACCTTGGGGCGCTTCTGGTTCGCCATGGAACCAATACCTCTTTCGGTGTGCGAATACGGCTTCACCAGGTGTTGACGGAGGCCGCTTCTCGCGACCCGGAGAAAAACCACCGGGGTGGTCAGCCGCTCTCCGAGCCGGGCACGTGCGTGCTTGCACACGAGTGGCCCACCGACCGCGGGGGTGGTGGGCTGCCCGCGACACCGGAACCGGTGCGCGACGCTCCTGGAGGCCCTCCCGGAGGAGGGGCCTCGTGGCCGGTGCCCCGCTGGTGCGGACGGTCGGCCGGTTCTCACCCGCCGCCGTGCCCGGGACATGGCACTCCGCCCGAGTATACCGTCCGGCCGGCGTCCCCGATCACCACCCAGGACCGCCCCACCCGGCCCGGGCCGGGCCGGGGCCGCTCGCCCGGGTCACTCGCCCTTGAGTCGGGACCTGGTCCATTCGACGGTCTCGGCGTAGCGGGCCTCGCCGCCGCGCCGGGTGGGCCGGTAGTACTCCCGGCCGTGCACCGCGTCCGGCGCGTACTGCTGGGGGGCGATGCCCTCGGGGAGGTCGTGCGGGTACTGGTAGCCCTTGCCGTGGCCGAGCTTGCCGGCGCCGCCGTAGTGGGCGTCCCGCAGGTGCGGCGGGACGGGCCCGGCCAGGCCCTGCCGGACGTCGGCGAGGGCGGCGTCGATGGCCAGGTAGGCGGCGTTGGACTTGGGGGCCAGCGCCAGGGCGATGGCGGCCTCGGCGAGGATGATCCTGGCCTCCGGGAAGCCGATCATGGCGACCGCCTGGGCCGCGGCGACGGCGGTGGCGAGCGCGGTCGGGTCGGCCAGGCCGACGTCCTCGCTGGCGGAGATCATCAGCCGCCGGGCGATGAACCGCGGGTCCTCCCCCGCCTCGATCATCCGGGCCAGGTAGTGCAGGGTGGCGTCCACGTCGCTGCCGCGGATCGACTTGATGAGGGCGCTGGCCACGTCGTAGTGCTGGTCGCCGTCCTTGTCGTAGCGGACGGCGGCCTGGTCGACGGCGGTCTCGGTGGCGGCCAGGGTGATCTCCGCCGCGCCCTGCTCCAGCGCGGCGCCGGCGGCGGCCTCCAGGGTGGTGAGCGCCCGGCGGGCGTCGCCGCCGGCGAGCCGGACGAGGTGGTCCTCGGCCTCCGCGGAGAGTTCGACGGCGCCCTGCAGCCCGCGTTCGTCGGCGACCGCGCGGCGCAGCAGGGTGCGCACGTCGTCGTCGGTGAGCGCCTCCAGGGTGAGCAGCAGCGAGCGGGAGAGCAGCGGGGAGATCACCGAGAAGTAGGGGTTCTCGGTGGTGGCGGCGATCAGGGTGACCCAGCGGTTCTCGACGGCGGGCAGCAGGGAGTCCTGCTGGGCCTTGGAGAAGCGGTGGATCTCGTCGAGGAAGAGGACGGTCTCGCGGCCGGTCATGCCGACGGCGCGGCGGGCGCCGTCGATGACCGCGCGGACCTCCTTGACGCCGGCGGTGATGGCGGAGAGTTCGACGAAGCGGCCCTCGACGGCCTGGCTGATCACGTGGGCGAGGGTGGTCTTGCCGGTGCCGGGCGGGCCCCAGAGGATGACCGAGCTGGTGGCGGCGGGACCGCGGGAGCCGGCGACCAGGCGGCGCAGCGGGGAGCCGTCCTTGAGCAGCCGGCGCTGGCCGGCGACCTCGTCGAGGGTGCGCGGGCGCATCCGTACGGCGAGCGGGGCCCGGCCGGGCTCCTTGGCCTGGCGTTCCTCGGCGGCTGCGGTGAAGAGGTCCGGTTCGTCCACGGGCGCAAGGGTATGCGAGCGGACCGACGGCCCGGCCGGGTAGTTCGAATTTGAACCTGAGGGCGTACGCTGGGGGCTCCCCCCGTCGCCGAAGGAGTGCGCCATGCCCGTCCGCCGTCTGAACCACGCCGTGCTGTGGATCCGCGAGGTCGACCGTTCGGTCGCCTTCTACACCGAGGTCTTCGGGTTCTCGGTCGGCCACCTGATCCCCGGCCGGGCGGCGTTCCTGTCGGCGCCGGACACGCTGAACGACCACGACCTCGGGCTGTTCGCGATCGGCGCGGACGCGCCCGGTCCGGAGCAGGGCCGGGTCGGCCTCTACCACCTGGCCTGGGAGGTCGGCACGCTCGGCGAGCTGGCGGAGATCGGGGCGAGACTCGCCGAGCGGAAGGCGCTGGTCGGCTCGACCGACCACCTGGTGTCCAAGTCCTTCTACGCCAAGGACCCGGACGGCAACGAGTTCGAGGTGATGTGGCGGGTCCCGCGCGAGGACTGGCCGGCCGCGGAGTCGGACGCCCGGCCGGGCCCGCTCGACCTGCAGGCCGCGCTGGACCGCTGGGGCCCGGACCTGGCGACCGGTGCCGCGGCCGGCTCGGCGAGCTGAGCCGACCCGGTCAGTCCGCCAGCTTCGCCGCGTGGTCCGGGACGAAGGTCTGCAGGTCGCGCGGCGGGCGGCGGTAGCCGGTGGCGGCCGGGCGCGGCGGCAGCACCACCGCGGGCGGCTCGATCGCCAGGTACGGGACGGTGGAGAGCAGGTGGGCGATCATGTTGACCCGGGACCGCCGCTTGTCGTCGCTCTCCACCACGTACCAGGGCGACTCCGGGATGTCGGTGTGCGCGAACATCACGTCCTTGGCCCGGGAGTACTCCTCCCAGCGGGTGATGGACTCGATGTCCATCGGGGAGAGCTTCCAGCGGCGCATCGGGTCCGAGAGGCGGTCCCGGAACCGCTTCTCCTGCTCGGTGTCGCTCACCGAGAACCAGTACTTGCGCAGCAGGATGCCCGCCTCGACCAGCATCTGCTCGAAGAGCGGGGTCTGGTGCAGGAAGAGCCGGTACTCCTCCTCGGTGCAGAAGCCCATGACGTGCTCGACGCCGGCCCGGTTGTACCAGCTGCGGTCGAACAGGACGATCTCGCCGGCGGCCGGCAGCTGTTCGACGTAGCGCTGGAAGTACCACTGGCCCCGCTGGCGCTCGGTCGGGGCGGGCAGCGCGGCGATCCGGGCGATGCGCGGATTGAGGTACTCGGTGACGCGCTTGATCGCGCCGCCCTTGCCGGCGGCGTCCCGGCCCTCGAAGACGACGACCAGCCGCACGCCCTCGCTGCGGACCCATTCCTGCAGGCGGACCAGCTCGTGCTGGAGACGCAGCAGCTCGCGCTCGTACGGCTTCTTCGCGAGCCGATCGGTCTTCCCCACAGGTGTGCCCTCCGTCCGCGCGGTGGGCACCCACGCTACGGCGGATCACCGCTCCGTGCCGGGACCGGCACGGCGGACGGCACCGGCAGCCCCCTGCACCGCCGGTACCGCTCCCCCCGTGAGCGGCCGACTCTGCACCAGCCCCGCCCTCCCGGTCCAATTCCGTGATCCATACCCTGTGGGCATGGACATCGACACCCGGTTGCTGCGGGCGTTCGCGGCGGTGTTCGACGAGGGACAGCTCACCGCCGCGGCGTCCCGGCTCGGCGTGGCCCAGCCGACCCTGACCAAGCGGATCCGGCTGCTGGAGGGGCAGCTGGAGGTCCGGCTGTTCGAGCGGTCGCGCGCCGGGATGGCACCGACGCCGGCGGCGCACGAGCTGGCCGCGCGGGTGCCCGCGCTGCTGGCCGGCTGGGCGGACGCGCTGGCCGCCGCCCGGGCGGCGGCAGGCCGCCCGGCGGTGCTCCGGGTGGGATTCGAGAGCGGCACCATCCACCTGGTGGGGCTGGCCACGGTGGAGGCCTTCGCCCGGCGGATGCCCGGCTGGCAGGTGCGGCTGCGGCAGTTCAACGGCTTCGACTCCGGGGCGGCCCTGGACGCCGGCGAGATCGACCTGGCGCTGTGGCACGCCCCGCCCGAGGAGGGCGGGGAGGGCGGGGCGACCGCGGACGGCCGGTACGGCTGTGCGCCGCTCGGCCTGGACGAGCGCTGGGTGGTGCTGCCGGCCGGGCACCGGCTGGCCGGCCGCGGCGAGTTGGCGATGGCGGACCTGCTGGACGAGGCCGTGGTCTCGGTGCCGGCGGTGGCGGGCTTCTGGCGGGACCACTGGGTGGGCGCGGACGCCCGCGGCGGACGGCCGGTGCGGGTCGGCGCGGTGGTGCACAGCCCGGACGAGTGGCTGGCGGCGGTGGCCTGCGGGCAGGGCATCGGTTTCGCCCCGGCCTCGCTCGGCGCCCTGGCGGGCCGCCCCGACGTGGTGTTCCGGCCGGTGCGCGGGCTCGGGCCGAGCCGGGCCGGTCTCTACTGGCCGGCGGGCCGGCCGCCGACGCCGGCCGCGGAGGCCTTCGTGCGCAGCTGCCGGGAGACGGTGGCGGGGGGCGGCCGGGTGCGGCCGCCCACGGGCGCGGTGGATCAGACGGCGTCGAACGGGGCCGGGTAGCGGCACAGGCCCCGCGGCGAGCCGTCGTAGCCGGGCAGCGGCAGGACGAGGAAGCAGTCGTCCTGGACGTCGTAGGGCCCGGTGACCTCGTGGCGGGAGGCCGGGATGAATCCGAAGCGGGAGTAGTAGCCGGGGTCGCCGAGGACGACGACCAGGCGCTCGCCGGCGTCCTCGGCGGCGGTCAGCGCGGCGCGCACGACCTGTGCGCCGATGCCCTTGCGCTGCCACTCGGGGGCGACGGCGACCGGGGCGAGCGCGACGGCCCAGCCGTCGCCGACCTGAAGGCGTGTCAGCAGGGCGTGGGCCAGGACGAGTTCGTCCTCGACGGCGACCACCGAGAGGTCGGGCAGCCAGGCCGGGTCGCGGCGCAGCGCGTCGACGAGGTCGGCCTCGTCGGGGCCCGGAAACGCCGCCATGTGCACCCGCCGGGTGGCGGGAGCATCCGACGGGAGCTCGACTCTGGTACGGACGGCCATGTGGTGCACTCCTCTGTCGTCGCACGCCGTTGTGGACCGGCCCCGGTCGGTGCGGTGCACCGACCGGGGCCGTGACAGGGTAGCCGACCTGGGTCAGGCCTTGGGCTCGGTCTCCGACTTGGGCTTGGCGTCGACCCCGGCCTCGCGGCGCTGCGCGGGGGTGATCGGGGTCGGGGCACCGGTCAGCGGGTCGCCACCGGTGGACGTCTTCGGGAAGGCGATGACGTCACGGATGGTGTCGTACCCGCCGAGGAGGGTGACGATGCGGTCCAGGCCGAAGGCGACACCGCCGTGCGGCGGCGGGCCGTAGTTGAAGGCGTCCAGCAGGAAGCCGAACTGCGAGGTCGCCTCCTCCTCGGAGAGGCCGATCGCGTCGAACGCGCGCTTCTGGACGTCCCGCTGGTGGATACGGATCGAACCGCCGCCCAGCTCGGAGCCGTTGAGCACCAGGTCGTAGGCGTTGGAGAGCGCGTTGCCCGGGTCGGTGTCGAAGGTGGCGAGCGACTCGGCGGTGGGCGCGGTGAAGGGGTGGTGCACCGCGTGCCAGCCCTGGAACTCGCCCTTGTCGTCCTCGATGGGCTCGAACATCGGGAAGTCGACGACCCAGAGGAAGGCCCACTGGGACTCGTCGATCAGGTTGCAGCGGCGGCCGATCTCCAGGCGGGCGGCGCCGAGCAGCTCCTGCGAGGGGGCCTTCTTCCCGGCGGCGAAGAAGACCGCGTCGCCGGGCTTGGCACCGGCGGCGGCGGCGAGGCCGGCCAGGTGCTCCTCGGAGAGGTTCTTGGCGACCGGGCCGCGGAGCTCGCCGGTCTCGGCGTCGACGAGGACGTAGGCGAGGCCGCGGGCGCCGCGGGCCTTGGCCCAGTCCTGCCAGGCGTCGAGCTGCTTGCGGGGCTGCGAGGCGCCGCCGGGCATGACGACCGCGCCGACGTACGGGGCCTGGAACACGCGGAACTCGGTGCCGGCGAAGTACTCGGTGAGGTCGGTCAGCTCCTGGCCGAAGCGGACGTCCGGCTTGTCGGAGCCGTAGCGGGCCATCGCGTCGGCGTAGGTCATCCGCGGCAGCGGGTTGGGGACCTCGTAGCCGTGGACGTCGCGCCAGATCGCGCCGATGATCTTCTCGCCGAGGGCCAGGACGTCCTCCTGGTCGACGAACGAGGCCTCGATGTCGAGCTGGGTGAACTCCGGCTGGCGGTCGGCGCGGAAGTCCTCGTCGCGGAAGCAGCGGGCGATCTGGTAGTAGCGCTCCATGCCGGCCACCATCAGCAGCTGCTTGAACAGCTGGGGCGACTGCGGCAGGGCGTACCAGTGACCGGGCTGCAGGCGGACGGGGACGAGGAAGTCGCGGGCGCCCTCGGGGGTGGAGCGGGTGAGGTACGGCGTCTCGATGTCGAGGTAGTCGTTCTCCTCCATCACCCGGCGGATGATGTTGTTGACCTTGGAGCGCAGGCGCAGCGCGCGGGCCGGGCCCTCGCGGCGGAGGTCCAGGTAGCGGTAGCGCAGGCGCACCTCCTCGTTGACCGTGCCGGGCTCGTACTCGGCGACCGGGAACGGGACGGGGGCGGCCTCGGAGAGCACCTCGATCGCGCTGACGACGACCTCGACGGCGCCGGTGGCGATGTCGGGGTTCTCGTTGCCCTCGGGGCGCACGCGGACCTCGCCGACGACCTTGACGCAGTACTCGGCGCGGAGGCCGTGCACCGAGTCCAGGTCGCGGACGACGATCTGCACGGTGCCGGAGGCGTCGCGCAGGTCGATGAAGGCCACGCCGCCGTGGTCGCGGCGGCGGGCGACCCAGCCGGCCAGGGTGACGGTCGTTCCGGCGTGCTCCGCGCGGAGCGTGCCCGCGTCGTGCGTGCGGATCACAGCTGCTTCTCCTTCAGGGTGGATACGAGTGCTTCGAGGGCGACGGGGACCTGCTCGCCGGTGGTCATGTCCTTGAGCTGGACGACCCCGGCGGCGAGATCTCGGTCCCCGGCGACCAGGGCGAAGCGGGCGCCGGAACGGTCGGCGGACTTCATGGCGTTCTTGATGCTCTTGACGCCGAAGGCGAGGTCGGTGGCCACCCCTGCGCGGCGCAGCTCGACCACCTTGGCGAAGAGGACGTTCTTGGCCTCCTCGCCGAGCGCGACGGCGTAGACGGCGGTCGGCGCGGGCAGGTCGAGGACGACGCCCTCGGCCTCCAGGGCCAGGTAGGTGCGGTCCACCCCGAGGGCCCAGCCGACGGACGGCAGCGCGGGGCCGCCGATCATCTCGGAGAGCCCGTCGTAGCGGCCGCCGCCGCCGATCGCGGACTGCGCGCCGAGGCCGTTGTGCACGAACTCGAAGGTGGTGCGGGTGTAGTAGTCCAGGCCGCGGACGAGCTTGGGGTCGTCGGTGAAGGCCACGCCGTTGGCTGTGAGCAGCTCGCGGACCTTCTCGTCGTAGGCCTTGCAGTCCTCGCAGAGGTAGTCGCGCAGCATCGGGGCGCCGCCGAGCTGGGCCTGCACCGACTCGCGCTTGTCGTCGAGGACGCGCAGCGGGTTGATCTCCGCGCGGCGGCGGGTGTCCTCGTCGAGGTCGAGGCCGGCCAGGAACTCGACCAGGGCGGCGCGGTAGACCGGGCGGCACTGCTTGTCGCCGAGGCTGTTGAGCAGCAGCGTGTAGTCGCTCAGGCCGAGCGAGCGGAAGGCGTCGTCGGCGAGGACGATCAGCTCGGCGTCGAGCGCTGCGTCCTCCGCGCCGATCGCCTCGGCGCCGACCTGGGCGAACTGGCGGTAGCGGCCCTTCTGGGCGCGCTCGTAACGGTAGTACGAGCCCGAGTACCAGAGCTTGACCGGCAGGTTGCCCTGCTTGTGCAGGTTGGCCTGGAGGGCGGCGCGCAGCACCGAGGCGGTGCCCTCGGGGCGCAGCGCGAGCTCGTCGCCGCCCTTGGTGGTGAGGTTGTACATCTCCTTGGTGACGATGTCGGTGGACTCGCCGACACCGCGGGAGAAGAGCTTCACGTCCTCGAAGACCGGCGTCTCGACGTAGCCGTACCCGGCCAGGCGGGCGGGCGCGGAGAGGCGCTCGCGGATCGCCAGGAAGGTCGCGGAGCTCGGGGGCAGCAGGTCGTAGGTGCCCTTGGGGGCGGAGAAGGTGCTCAACGTCTCTTCCGTCACATTCCTCGTCGCGGGTGGGCCGGAGCGTCCTGCGCACCGGCCGCCTGCAGGAGGTACGGGTTGGTGGCGCGCTCGCGGCCGATGGTGGTCTGGGAGCCGTGGCCGGACAGGACCACGGTCTCGTCGTCGAGGGGCAGGCACACCCGGGCCAGCGATTCCATGATCGCCTTGCTGTCCCCGCCCGGGAGGTCCGTACGCCCGACGGAGCCGGCGAACAGCAGGTCGCCCGAGAACAGGACCGGGGGGATCTGGTCCGACGAGGGCGTCCGGAAGGTCACCGACCCCCTGGTATGGCCGGGGGCGTGGTCGACGGTGAGCTCCAGGCCGGCGAGTTCCAGCACGCTGCCGTCGGTGAGTTCGCGGACGTCGTCCGGCTCGCCGACGGTGATCGAGCCCATGATCTGCTGCCCGAGCGAGCGGCCCAGGCCGCGGCCCGGGTCCTTCATCATGTAGCGGTCCTCGGGGTGGATCCACGCCGGGACGCCGCGGGCGCCGCAGACCGGGACCACGGAGGCGATGTGGTCGATGTGCCCGTGGGTGAGCAGCACCGCGACCGGCTTGAGCCGGTGCTCGCGGACGAGGTCCTCGACGCCCCGCGCGGCCTCGTGGCCGGGGTCGACGATCACGCACTCCTCGCCGGCGGCCGGTGCGACCAGGTAGCAGTTGGTGCCCCAGGCTCCGGCGGGAAATCCGGCGACGAACACGTGAGTCCTTCGGTCGATTCGGGCGGCGAGTCGGGAGGTCGCGGGCGGTCGTGTCACCGCCCGGTCACACCGCAGCCTACCGGCGGCACGCCACCGGGAGCGAACCAGATAGCCCAGTGGCGGAGCCGTTTGATCTCGTGCTTACGCCCGGGGTCCTTACACTTGGCCGCCTGCGGATGCGATGATCCGCACCGGAACCCCCCAATCCCCGCCTCAGCATTCATCAGGAGACACGGCCGGTGGTCAGCAGCGAACAGCGGCGGCGGCAGCTCGCCCGCGAGAAGTACGAGCGCCAGATCCAGCGCCGGGCCGAGGCCCAGAAGCAGGCGCGCAAGCGCAACGTGCTGGTCGGCGCGGGCGTGGCCGTCGCGGTGGTCGCGGCTGCCGGTACGGCCTGGGCGCTCGGCGGCTCGGACGGCGACAAGAAGGACGCGGCCGCGGCCCCCACGCCGACCGCGGCGGCCACCCCGGTCAAGGGCTGCACCACGCCGGCCCCGGGCTCCCCGAACGGCAAGCAGTTCAAGACCGAGCCGGCGATGACGGTGGACACCAAGGCCTCGTACACGATGGCGCTGGACACCAGCTGCGGCAAGGTCACCATCGCGCTGGACGCCGCGAAGGCCCCGCACACGGTGAACTCCTTCGCGTTCCTGTCGAACGAGAAGTACTTCGACCACACCAAGTGCCACCGGCTCACCACCGAGGGCATCTACGTGCTGCAGTGCGGCGACCCGACGGGCACCGGGTCCGGCGGCCCCGGCTACCAGTTCGCGGACGAGAACCTGACCGGCGCGACCTACCCGGCCGGCACGGTCGCGATGGCCAACGCCGGCGCGGGCACCAACGGCAGCCAGTTCTTCCTGGTCTACAAGGACACCCAGCTCCCGCCGAACTACACGCCGTTCGGCAAGGTGACGGGCGGCCTCGACGTCGTGCAGAACATCGCCGCGGGCGGTGTGCAGGGCGGCGGCGGCGACGGCGCGCCGGTGGCCGACGTCGTCCTCAACTCGGTGACCACGACGAAGGGTTGATCCCTCCGGGCGGTGACCGGCCGGCTCCCGGCCGTCCGGTCACCGCGATCGGCCGGGAAATCACCCGGCCCGGATGCGGACAGCACCGACGCTGGTCGCCTATGTTGCTGTTGTATAGGGTGCCCTGACCGTCGGCCGTCACCCTCGGCAGCACTCGGCGGCAGGACGGCGGACTCCACCGGTCCGCCGCACATTCAACTGTGGACGACGTGCCGACGCCGATGCGGCGGGCGGGACGTCATTGGAGGAGGCGCTGTGAGCAGCGACCCGTGGGGCCGTGTCGACGAGCAGGGGACCGTGTACGTCAGGACGGCCGAGGGCGAACGCGTCGTCGGCTCCTGGCAGGCCGGCTCCCCGGAGGAGGCCCTGGCGTACTTCGAGCGCAAGTACCAGGGGCTGGAGGCCGAGATCGGCCTGCTGGAGCACCGCGTCCGGAAGACCGACCTGGCCGCCAAGGAGGCCCAGGTCGCCCTGGACCACCTCAAGGCCCAGGTGGCCGAGGCGCACGCGGTCGGCGACCTGGACTCGCTCGCCAAGCGCCTGGAGACGCTGAGCGGCGAGATCGAGTCCCGCCAGGCGGAGCGGCGCGCGGCCCGCGCGAAGGCCCAGGAGGACGCGCGTTCCTCCAAGGAGGCGCTGGTCGCAGAGGCCGAGCAGCTCGCCGAGTCGACCCAGTGGCGGGAGGCCGGCGACCGGCTGCGCGCCCTGGTGGAGACCTGGAAGGGCCTGCCCCGGCTGGACCGCAAGAGCGACGACGAGCTGTGGCACCGCTTCTCGCACGCCCGCTCGGTGTTCTCCAAGCACCGCAAGGCGCACTTCGCGGCGCTCGACAACGAGCGCGAGCACGCCCGGCAGACCAAGGAGAAGCTGGTCGCCGAGGCCGAGGCGCTCTCCGGCTCGACGGAGTGGGGCGACACCGCCGCGCGCTACCGCGACCTGATGGCGCAGTGGAAGGCGGCCGGGCGGGCGCAGCGGGACGCGGAGGAGGAGCTGTGGGCGCGGTTCCGCGGCGCCCAGGACGTCTTCTTCCAGGCCCGGTCCTCCGCGTTCAGCGAGCGGGACGCCGAGCAGGGCGAGAACCAGAAGCTCAAGGAGGCGCTGCTGCTGGAGGCGGAGGCGATCCTGCCGATCACCGACCTCAAGGCGGCGAAGGCGGCGCTGCGCGAGGTCAACGAGCGCTGGGAGGCGATCGGCCACGTGCCGCGTGCCGCCCGCGGCCAGCTGGACGGCCGGCTGAACGCCGTCGAGCGGGCGATCCGCGAGGCCGAGGACGCCGAGTGGCAGCGCACCAACCCGGAGGCCAAGGCCCGCGCGGCCGGCATGACCGGGCTGCTGCAGCAGGCCGTGGACAGGCTGCAGGCGGACCTGGACAAGGCCCGTGCGGCCGGCAACGCGAGCCGGGTCGCCAAGCTGGAGTCCGAGCTGGCGGGCCGTCAGGCCCTGCTGGACCAGGCCCAGAAGAGCCTGGAGGAGTTCGGCGGCTGACGCCCCGCTCCCCCGTGCACGACCGGAGGGCCCCCGCCACGGCGGGGGCCCTCCGCCGTTCCGGCGGCGGCCCGGCCGGCCACGGCTCGCACGGTCGCCGCCGCTCCGGTCGCCGCCCGTCCGGTCACAGCGGCCAGGTGCGGCCGTGCGCCCAGGCGGCGAAGTCCTGCCAGCCGACCTCGGGGTGGTCGCGGCGCAGCGCCGCGGTGTCGATGTCGAGCCCGGTCTCGGTGAAGTAGCGGAACATCGCGGCGAGGTCGGCGGAGTACGCCTCGATCTCGGCGAGCGGCAGGCGGCGGAAGCCGATCGGCCGGCCGGTGGCCGAGCTGAGCACCTCGGCGATCCCGGGGCAGGTCAGGGTGTCCGAGGCAAGGTCGATCCGCCGGCCGGCGAACTCGTCGGGGCGGGTGAGCGCGAGCGCGGCGAAGGCGCCGATGTCACGGGCGGGGACGAGCGCGAGCGGGCACTCGGGCGGCATGGGGAGCACGAAGCTGCCCTCGCGCAGGCCCTGCAGGGTCCACTCCCCCGCGTAGTTCTCCATGAAGGCCGCGGGGCCGAGGACGGTCCAGGGCACGCCGAGCCCGGCGAGCCGGCGTTCGATCCGGTACTTGCTGTCGAAGTGCGGGATGCCGGTGTCGCGGTCGGCGTGCGCGGCGGAGGTGAACACGATGTGGCCGACCCGGGCGTCGGCGGCGGCCTCGACCAGGGCGGTGCCCTGGCGGACCTCGGTGGCGAGGTCCGTGCCGAACGGCGTCGACATGGCGAAGAGGGCGGCGGCGCCGGCGAGGGCGGTGTCCAGGGACTCCCGGTCGTCGAAGTCGGCGGCGAGCACCCGGGCGCCGGCGGCTGCGAGCGAGCGGGCGGCGGCCGAGTCGGGGGTGCGGGTGAGGGCGCGGACGGACAGGCCCCGCGCGAGGAGGGCGTCGACCACGGCGGCGCCCTGCGTACCGGTGGCTCCGGCCACCGCGACATATGATGTCTGCGTCATGCAGACACTGTAGGACGAGTTCTCTGCACCACGCAGATAATTTATCGGGAGGATGCCCATGCGGCCGCACGACCTGGAAGCCGACTCCCGCCGCTACCTCGCCTCGTACGCGCTGTTCAACCAGGCGGTGGCGGACCGGCTCGGGCTGCACCCCACCGACGTGCAGTGCCTCAACCTGCTGGGCATGGAGGAGGGGCCGCTCACCACCGGCCGGATCGCCGAGCTGACCGGGCTCACCAGCGGCTCGGCCACCCGCCTGGTGGACCGGCTGGAACGGGCCGGCTACGTCACCCGCCGGCGCGACGAGGAGGACCGCCGGCGGGTGCTGGTCGAACCGGTGCCCGAGGCGGCGGCCCGCCTCGGCGAACTCTGGGGCGAACTCGGCGAGGGCTGGGACGCGATGCTGGCCGAATACACCGAGGAGGAACTCGCCTTCCTCGCCCGCCACATGCGCCGCACCACCGAACTCGCCGACCGCCAGATCCAGCGCCTCCGCGAAGGAGGGTGAACCCTCAGCGGCGGGTGAACCGCCAGGAGCGGGTGAACCCCAAGGGGCGCGTGGGGGCACCTCCCGGCCGAAGGCTGGGGGAGAACTGCGCAGGTCGAGAGCGTGTCACGCACGAACCAGGTCC